>JBILHQ010000315.1:0-5299 GCA_044350415.1 Saprospiraceae bacterium
AAATATGGTACAGACCGTTGAAGTAAATGAGTCCATGGGGCTCGTTCATCCAGTTGGCTGCGGGAATGCTATGGAAGATTGGCCGGTGTGGATCGCCGTCAAAGCGGCTGGTGGGTATGGCCATTGCAGGCGCGGATTGCGGCAGTTCATTTTGGTAAATGGTGGTCAGTTGATTCGCCGAAAGCGACTGGTCAACTATTTTAACGTCGTCGATTAATCCACAAAAAAGCCCGGTTTCATAGATGCCTGCTAAAGATTGGGTATGGAACTTGCCAATTTTTACTAAATTGAGTGATGGCCAGGAAAGCAATCCGGGTGCCGTATTTTGCTGAAGTACCTGTACACCGTTGATGTATCCGTATATGGCACCTGCTGCGGCATCAATTGTAACCGCAACTGAGGACCATTCCCACAACTGAATTTTTTGAGTACTTGTTTTTTTTACAAACTGGCCGTTGACGGTGGCGCCGGCTTCAAGACGTCCGAATTTATCGATGGCAAGGTACATGCCTCCTCCACTAAGGCTGGCATTGGTAAATATGGCCGCTGAATTTAAAGGATAGGCATCCGGTGCAATCCAGGCAGAAAGGGTAATCATTTGTGAGGGCAGTGTTGTACTAAACGTTCCTTCCACCCAGGTGGCATAGCCATTGAACCGGAGTGCATTGGCGTTTACTCCCTGTCCCCATTCCGCTGCGGTTTTTGGGTAATCGTTTTTTACAGTAAATGTATTGCCACTCATGGCTTCCATTGTTTGCATGCCCGCAGTTTCATCAAGATGCCAGGCGGCTATCTGGTTTTGGCAGAAGGCGGTATTGCAATAAATAATTCCGAAGCAACAGATTAAAAATACTTGTTTAAGCAGCATAACAAAAATGGCAATCCGGTCAAAAATTAAAAAAAACTCACCCGAATTACTGCTTTACAACAATAGAGCCGGGTGAGTGAACTAAACTAATACAGATTTTTCTTAGTTAATAAAGTTGTCAAGGGCATTTTTAGTGATGCCGCTTACATTGCCTGCCCATGCATTTGCCTGTCCATCTTCCTGATACCATTCATAAGCGCCAAGCCCGATTACGAGGCTGGTACCTTTGTAGGTAGCAGTTGGTTTGAATTCAACGATAGCACCGAGTTCAACGCCATTCAAAGAAGGATCCCATTCAAAAGAAGCACGAACTATTGCATTAGCGTCAACTTCCCAGGCACTTTTTCTTGCATTTGGAGCTACATCACCACCTGCGAGTTCCGGGTGGAATTTGTTGAAATCCCAGATGTGCGCGCGGTTTTTCTTAGCGCCGGCATCGCTTAACATTAATCCATTGTAAGTATGGCCGTCAAAAGTAACCGATTTGGGTGTCAGGTTTTTAAACAGATAGGACTGGTCATTATTGACCGGATAGTCATTTGCATCAGTCACATCCACATTAGAGATACCCCAGTCATCCGGGTTAGTAATAAATACGTCACCACCGATATCCAGATTGGTCGGTCCGAGTTCAGGGGTGAGGCGGCCTACTTTTGAAAGATACGAGCCGGAAAGGCCTGTCAACAACAAATTGCCACCTGCTTTGTAAAAATCGCCGATGACTGTTTGTGCACTACCCAAAGCGCTTGCCGGGAAAATATTCTCAGGGCCTGGATTAGGGAAAACAGTGTGATGGAACCAAACTGCTTTAGCGGTAGTGAGGTCGCTCGCTTTAAGGTTATCGAAAGAAAAGTAACCGGCTTTTTCTTTATAAGTGGCGATGGCCCATTCGTAAGCAGTTTTGATTTCATTGTCGGTAATAGCGCTCACAGAAGCCCATGGTCCAACTAATGCAATACGGAGCGGGTTTGCCCCTACAACTACATTGGCGGTGTAGGTAACAGTAGTTTCACCATTTACCACAGTAAATACAACAGAACCGCTACTGAAATTGACACCTGATGCCAGGTTCGGAGAAACCGTAGCGCCTTCAGTAGATACAAAACTACCTTTTACGCTGGACAAATCCGAACCGTAAGGTACGCTGATGGTGATGGTTTTTGCAGCCTCGTCAATCACGCCAACGGTAACAACCGGCGAAGTGATGCTCATAGCTGAAATTTTTGCTTCTGGTGGATCTTCTTTTTTGCAGGATTGAGTGACCGCCACAAAACCAACGAGGAGAAGAAGTAAAGTCTTTAATGCAATTTGCTTCATTGTTAGAAAATTTTTATTGAAAAAATGAGTGTAAATGATGTATTAGTAATTCGGATTCTGCGTGTATAACTCTGGCGCTAAATCGATTTCCGACTGCGGAATCGGGAGATATTCATGTTTGCCGGCCATAAAAACGGCGCCACTCATAAAACTCTTTTTGGCCCCTTCTGTCTGATAGTAATTATTCATGTCCTGTGCTGCCGTGCCCCAGCGCAGGAGATCATAAAAGCGCTCACCTTCCATTGCCAGTTCCAGCCGGCGCTCGAAGCGGACTGCTTTTCGTGCATAATCCTGTGACCAGCCTGTAGCAGGGTAAGGGTTGATGAGATAATTGGCTGCCGGGCCGGAGCCATCTAACTTTTGTACATAAGTGCTGCTTTTAGCGCGTGAACGCACCTGATTGATCAGATTACGTGCCTCATCCAGATTTTGATTGGTCTCTATTAATGCTTCCGCCTTCCACAAAAGAACTTCAGCATAGCGGATAATCTGAAAATTCAGACCGGATGCAGCCCATGGAAATGAGTTGTGTACACTTGGGTCATTAGGCGAAACGACGTGTTTTTTTCCGGAAAATCCAGGGTAGTAATCCAGGCTTCTGATCCAGTCTTCCGAGTAAACAGCCGCACCTTTCCACGGAATACCAATGCGGCCAAACGAATGGTCAATCCTCGGATCAAGTGGTCCGGAGTAAGTGGATGTCTCCACGTCCTGACCATTATTGAAGGTGTCGAACAGCGGCAATCCATTGGCGTCTGTTTTATAAGCATTTGCCAGGTTTTGGCTGGCTAAGTAAAAGTCATCGCCATTGGCATATCCACCGCCAGCAATCCCCGGGCTTCTGGTTACATTGAGCAAGTCGCTCCAGTTGTGATTGGCGAAATTGTTGGTAGTCGAAAACTGAACAGCGAAAATTGTTTCTGGCCCATTTTCATATTGCACCGACGAGATATAGTCGAGCTGTGGCAACAGCGAGAACGGTCCCGCCATGATGAAGTCGCACATCGGAATTGCTTTTGCCCACTGTCCACGATCCATATACAGTTTGGCTAAAAGACCCGCAGCCGTATATTTATTGACGCGACCGATCGAACTGTTATTAACCGGCAGGTTGTCGAATGCAGCCTGGTAGTCCGCTTCTATCAATCCCCATAATTCATCAGAGGTGTGATCAGTGTTTTTGGCCTGTGTGGGGTCCGTATCTTCTGTTAAATAAGGAATCTGGTTAAAATTCCGCTTCATATCATGGTGGAAATACGCACGGAGCAGGCGCATTTCGGCAATCCGTTCTGCTTTGGGATAAGTAGTGGACTCCAGTCGCTGGATTTCACGAATGGCATAATTCGTCCTTGAAATACCAAACAGCGGGTTCCGCCATTTTTGTGCCACTGCAAAATTGGTGGGGTCCATGGTTGCAATTTCCATTTGATGGATATCACTACGGTCGTTAATGCCGCCGCCACCTTTATAGGCATCGTCACTGCGCACATCAATCGTCCAGTTGGTGCTCGGTCCGGCAAATGCTTCGTCGTTTCCGAAAAAGTGAGCGCCCAAAGCCTGGTAAGAGGCTACCACAAGTTTATCGACCACCGAAGCAGAAGAGAGCGATCCTTCGGCCAGTTGGCCTTGTGGCGATACATCAAGTACGTCCTTTTTACATGCCATTGGCACCAAGAAAAGGATGAGTATGGATAGTGTTATTTTTATATTTTTCATAATCAACAACTTGATTGTTTAAAATTGAAATGGATCAAAACCTGATATTTATGCCGCCCATGAAAATGCGCGGAAGCGGATAAGCGCCTCTGTCCACACCAGGAACATTGGTATCGTTGGCATAAGGAACTTCTGGGTCTATTCCGGTATATTTTGTGAGTACCAGCAGATTTTGCCCTTCTGCAAAAAGGCTTACCCCGCCGCTATGCGTCCACTTAGAAGGGAGGTCGTATGCAAGCCGAACGCTTCTGAGTTTCAGGAAATCACCGTTTTCAATAAAATAGGAGGAGGCGCGCTGTTCGTTATTGCCGTTGTCGTCCAATGTGGCTGCCGGGATAGTTGAACTGTTGTTGGCTGGTGTCCAGGCATCCAGTAGGCGGGTGCCATGGTTGAAATTACCTGATTGAAAAAAGTCGGTGTACCACCGCAATTCATTGTATATTTTCTGTCCAACAGATGCATAGAAGAAGGCCGACAGGCTGAGCCCTTTGTATTTTGCAGTAAGATTCAGGCCCATACTGTATTTGGGAAACGGACTGCCGAGGTATGTCCGGTCGGCATCGTCAATTATATTATCGCCATTCAGGTCTTTGTATTTCAGGCGGCCAACGCCCAGTTCAGGACTGGTAAATAGTTGACTGGCATGTGCTTCCACTTCTGTAGCATTTTGGAAGATACCTTCCACTTGATAGCCATAGAACGAAGCAATTGGTTTGCCGGTGGCGTATCGGGCATTGCCGTCAACAGGCAGATAGGTTTCACCTTCAGTCCCGAGGCTTCCAATTTTTTCGCCAAATTTTTGAATCACTGTTTTGAAGGTGGTAAACTGGTAATCTGCCGAGAATTTAAACGGATTGGTAGCACGGTCAAAACTGTACCCGAGGCTGAAATCAAAACCCTTTGTCTGAATAGCCCCGATATTCACATTCGGGCGCGAACCGCCGCCTTGTGCCGCCAGTAAAGGCTTTTGAAGCAGAATGTCACTGGTATTTTTGATGTAATAATCGGCAGAAATTTCTACGGCATTGTGCCACAATCCCAAATCGATACCAGCGTTCGATTGCTTCGTTGTTTCCCATTTGATATTGGGGTTACCGCGCTGTTGTACGACATAACCCGAGTAAACGCCTGTATTGGTGCCATCAAGGTCGTAATCGGCATGGTTGATATCGGGACCGAATGTAGACAGTTGCGGGAAATCGGTACCAACAGATGCTTCGTTGCCTTGCTCTCCATAACTTGCTCTGATTTTAGCCGTTTGAATAAAGGAATTGGCCAATATCCGGCGCGCAAATTTTTCGTTAGTCAAATTCCAACCGACTGAAGCTGCCGGGAAAATGCCAATTCCGGATACCCGCGACGACTGGTCACGGCGAACGGTGGCCGTCAATAAATAGC
>JBILHQ010000142.1:0-16499 GCA_044350415.1 Saprospiraceae bacterium
GGCTGCATATATTGCTCGTACAGGAACTTTTCCGGAAACGTATCGGGATGAAAAACAAGATTTTCGGTGTACGAAAGCTGCCAATTGATACGCGCATACGCGAACAATTTAAAAAGAGCCAGTTCCCGGAAATGCATGTGGTGGAAAAACGGCAGGGAAGGCGATGAAAACCAAACCCGCAGGCCATCGGTTTGCGCAAAGGCGGTTACATTCTCCTGCAGCGTTTTAAGATAGGTTTGACCGTTTTTGACAGGGGTAAGAATGGAATTGGTCAAAAAACTAATCCTTTCAGGTTTAACAGCCATCATTTCTTCCAGGCTAATGGAAAAAGTGTCGAGCAAAACGATCAATTCCGGAAAACTCAGCGATTTGGTGCCATTAATCCTGTCGTAAACAGCGCTTTTACTGAGGTGCAGTAAATCGCACAAAACAGGCACAAGCGATATGGAACCACATCGAACAGTTACGGCAGACAGGATTTTTTGTTGAAGGACGGTAATTTCGGAGGCGTTCATTTATTGGTAGTTATCAGTTAATTAGTTATCAGTGTATTAGTTATCAGTCGTAAATTGTACCACAAGCAGGGAGGAGCAGAACCATTCAACGCCCTGCTTGGCGGCGCAATCTACGACTGATAACTGATAACGAACACAGCGGCACAATCTACGACTGATAACTAATTAACTGATAACAAACACAGCGGCACAATCTACGACTGATAACTGATTAACTGACAACTACTTCAAAATCACCAATTTCTCATAATCGCTCTCCGCTGTCACCTGTTGCCCTGCCTGGTCGGTGCCGCGCACTTTCACCCGGTAGACATAGACGCCTTTGGCTAATTGATCGCCATATTCGTCGAGACCGTTCCAGGTGATGTCTGTAACCCGGAAACTTTCCGGATTGGAGGTATGCTGGATGGTTTTGATCAATTTACCGGAGATACTGAAAATCGAAATCTGCACATCCAGCACCTGGCCGGCGAGGTTGTGTTCAAACTGGAAGGAAGTATTGGTGGTAAATGGATTCGGGTAGTTCAGCACGTGTTCGAGTGCGGCCTTTCCGTCTTCGGTCACAATAAATTCGGTGAATCCTTCGCCAGGGTTATTGGCAATATCCCAGCCTTTTACCCGAAGGGTGTGTTTGCCAGTTGCCAGGTTGCGAAGCGGGTAAATAGCTTTTCCCTCTTTGGGATTGTCCAGCGCGCTTTCGTAAAATTCATTCAGCACAATCGACGAAACGACATTGTCGTCCAGCACTGCCACCAGGTCGTGCCCAAGACTCGTGCCACTCACGTTCATACCATTATCGTCGGTGCATTTGATCAGGATTTTGGGGTCGTTGTTGGTAACGCCGCCCGAAACAAAAGCATCGGTATTCATAAATACCTGAACGACAGGTGGTTGATCGTCCTGCACATCTTTGGAGGTGCCGCCGATAATGAGGTGGGTACGGTCGCCGCCAGCAGCATCTTCCAGGGGGGCGCCGTTTTCAGCGTAATAGCTGATTTTACCCAGTCCGAAAGTATAATTAATGTCTTTGGGAACCACAAATGAAATTCGGAAATGGCCATTGGTGACAGTAGCACTTCCTTTGAAGAGAATATTTTTTTGAATAGAATACTCCCGTACCACGCTGCCATTTTCTCCCAGGGTCCTCAATTGTTGTGGTTTGTCAAAAACCGTAACAAAAACCCGGCCACTGAAACCTGTCAGCACATTATTGGAAGTATCTGTAACCGAGCCACTGATGACGCCGCGCTGCAATGCCCGCAGGGTGTCGGTTTGGTTAAGGGCTACCAAATTCCCGTTAATCGAGTCGGTGCGCACCCGGTATTCGGGCATCGCCAAGCGCTGAGCCGGGTCGCCAAAAAGCAGGAACCTGCGCGCATTATCTTCGATACTGCCCGACAAATCATTTTTACCATCCTTCAGGATTTCTCCGATAGTGCGGTAGCCATAGACTTCGTGTTTAAAAATAAATTTTTGAACGGCATTGGTCAAAGCGTCATTCGCGCCGATATATACCGGGCGAACGGTTGTGAAAAGGCCCATGCCGCCACCGTTGGGTTGCAGCAGCGCCAGTTCTCCGCCGGTGACAAATTCAAAATCGTCGAACCCGCCGAAAGAGCACGTAGCGGTGATGAATAAGGTCTGTTTATTTTTGTTTTCCCAGCCCTGGATATCGGGAATATCCACCACACGTTCTTGTCCCCATCCTTTTGGGCCACCGTGGCCGATATAGTTGAAAGTGAGCGCACCTTTGAACATATTGGCGGTAATAGCGGCTTTGGCATCGGGAATCCGTTTTTCGCTGGAGGAAGCGACCCGCTGATAAGCATCGAAATAAATTTTGTCGGCATTAAACCAGTCTTCAGTCTGAAGGGAAGTATTGGAAAGTACTTCTGCCTGGTCAATATGGTTGGATTCCTGGTCATCAGCCACGTATGCCAACCGGTTATGCCAGTCGCCAAGCGATTCGGGGCTTTTGTCGTAAGTGAGAATTTTATCCACTACTGCCTGCGCATCTTCTGGGCTGGCTGCTGGAATACGGCCGACAGCCACTTCCATAGCACCTTGTAAATTGCCGTTTTCCAGCGGACTCAGCAGTGCAAAAAAATCGTCGGATGGGTGTGCTTCAATCGGGCTCAACGAGTTGTCGGTTTCCCAAACCGGTACATAGTCAACATTCGTTGCTAATTTTGAATTGTTTTTAGCGTCGTAAGAGCCATCACCAAACAGGAGCATATAGCGAAAGCCGTTGGGATTTTTTTCGAACATATGGCGCGCAAAATCGCGCATAGCAACCGGATCTTTGGCACCGGAACTATATTCATTAAAAATCTGGTACACCGGCACCGTTCCGACTTTCAAACCGCTGAAATCGCGGCGGTGTTGCGCAAGTTGTTGCACCGCATTTTCGAATTCGGGGGGATAGACAATGATCATATCTTCCGATTCCAGCGCATGCAGGTTCTGGTTGTCTATTTTTCCGCTGGTGATTTCCGGAAGTGGGAAAACGGCATTGTCGTAAAAAGCAATAAATGTATGTACGACATTTTCGGTATTCACGCCGAAGGATGCCTCGTTATTGCTGTTGGTAAATGCCTGCCGGCGCGGGATATTGGATGCCGTAACATCCCAGATATTCAGGGCGTTGTTGGTTAGTCCGCTCAATTTGAAAGTCGTACTGGTATTGAGGCGGCTGCGCAAGTCCCTGAAAAGCATCATTTTATCGGTCATCACCAAACGCCGCCGGGCATTGATTTCGATATAATCCAACCAGCCCTGACTGGGTTTGGAGCTGTTCAGGTATTCCACTTTCATCCCTACTTCGTCGTTGTCGGGGGTAAATGTGCCGTTGATAACAGTATTCGACGCGACGTTAGCGTTATTATTATCATTGTCGGTACCCGACATGGTGCTGGAAAATGCAATTCCATCAACCGTGAGGCGCACGGTAGTATTGACTTGATCACACCTGCCCGCAAATTCCATGCGTACGGAAGCTGGTTCATTCAACAGATTAGGAAAGGTCAGTTTGTAATCACGCGAACGGGACTGTTCGAAAAGGTCACCATACCAGCGTTTGCCGGAGCCTTGATGTACCGACGACCAGTCGAGCAGATTATAGCGCTCTTCTTCAATACGCGCCACATCATCGAACTGGTTGGTTTCGGCTACGCCTGTTACTTGTTCCTGGTTGGTAATTCGGATACCATTGTCGCTGCCTATTTTGATAAAATACCAGGCATTACGGTCGTATAAATGTTGCGCAATGGAAAGTCTTGGATTGGTGGCAAGATTTTGGGCAATAACCGGCAATGGACCGGTGGCGTACAATAAAATATAATCAGTTTTATCAAATTTGCCATCATCCTCTCCGCTAATAAATACCGCATTTTCCAAAAGATCATCAGGACGGGAGGCATTATTTTGTTCGGGCAACATCAAACCGCCATTTCCGAGAACCTGGATTTTGCGGGGATCAATTTGGTCCAAATTGGTAATGCCCAGTGTTTTTTGTAAAAAATCATGGTCCAATTTGTAAACCGCCGTCTGGCTGACGCCGAATTTATAAATATCGCCGTCGCTCAATTTAGAATTTCCTGCGCCGCGTTCCAGTACTTCTGTGGTCGTCGGTGTTGCGGGTTGAGGCGTTATTTTTACGGTTATCGTAAAGGATTTGGCTCTTTCGAACCCGGCACCGGCCCGGCGAAGCGGAATCATGGTCACGCGGCCAAAGAACCGCAACCGCTCCTGCTCCACCCGTACAATGGGTTCCGGGTCATTCCCGATCGCGGCATTATCCGGGTGATTTTTTAACGTCACCTGCTCCCACTCCACATTGCTCACTGATACCGTCAGCAGTGCATCGCTGTTCAGTGGAAACCGCTGATTGAACAATGGTAAAGTAGGCGCTACTGAAGAGTGGCTGCAATTGTCAAATTCGAGAATTTCCAGTTGCTCCCCTCCTGGTGCAAACATCTCAGCAGGCGTATCTGCCCATTTTAATGTTTTTTGGATGGTAAAATCGCTGTTTTGACTAAAAAGCGGCGATGAAGCAACGAGAAATACAAAAAAGAAAAATTTATTCATGGCAAATATGGACATTAACCTTGTAAAGGTCATTAATCTTAAACACTTAATGGACTGTATGAGTACTAAACACAAAAATCGGTTGCCTTACGTCAATGTTTTTGCCATTTGGCGACAAAACTTGCAACTACCATTCCTGCCTACTTGTCTTTCCCAACTTGAAAAACAAGATGACTCCTTGCTGTGAGATAGTGTCTGCTGCAAGAAGTTTTAAAATCTACTGGTTATGAAATTTACTTACCGGTTTTTATTGTAGTACTGAGGCTCCCGGAAAAGCAGCAATTATTGCCCCAATTTTCGCTGTGTCCACTTCTCCATCCGTTTCTATACCCGATGCCACATCGACTCCGATGCAATGATCGAATTGACGGATGAGGTGGATATTGTCTGTGCGCATACCGCCAGCTAATAAAAACGGATAAGGAAAGCTGGCAGGAATAACAGCGGTAGCCACGGGGGTTCCGCTGCCCGGTGCTGGTCCGTCGAGGATGAAAAAGTCGACATCTGCGGCATATTGCAGGGCGAGTTCAATATCGGCAGGGGACTGTATCCGGCAGGCCAGGACAACTTTTCTTTTTATTTGGCGAACAAATTCGGGCGACACATCACCTGCGTATAACTGCACCCTTTTAAATGGGTATTTATCCAACACCGCGATGATTTCTGCTTCCGGGTTTTGATAAAATACGGCAACGGCATTCCCGGGAATCGCGCTTTGATCGAGTGTTTCCAAAGGCATGCGCCGTTTGCTGACCGACGAAAAATTGATGCCGATAAAATCTGCGGTATCTTCCTGAAACAGTTCAGGTGTCCTGATACCGCATGCTTTCAACAGCGGCCGCCTGTATTCCAACTGTTGCAATGCACCTGCATCCTGCCGCATGAGCCCCGTCCCGATCAAAAAGCCATTGGCGTTTTTTACAGCAGCAAAATCCCGGTAATCCTGGATGCCCGATTCGGAAATGATCTGGCGGCCCCTGGCTTGTGCCGCAATTACATTTACCCGGTTGAGTGCCGTGCGGAATGTTTTCAGGTCACGGTTATTGACGCCCAATACAGGGAAGTTGAGGTGTTGCACTTTGTCCAATTCATCCTGATCATGGACCTCCACCAAAGCGCCCATTCCCAGCGATTCAGCTACCTTGCGCAATGTATTAAGACGATCGGGTTCGAGAATGGCAGCGATCAGCAAAATCATATCAGCGCCGGAAAGCCTCGCGAGATAGATTTGTATTTCATCAATGACAAAATCCTTTTGCAGCAACAAAGGCGCGTTGGGCAATTCCCGCAGCGTCGCCGCAGCCGTGCCCAAGTCATCGTAAGTTCCCCCGAAAAACTGTTGGTCTGTCAACACAGAAATAGCCCGCGCACCGGCACCTGCATACGCACGGATCTGGCTGGCCACACTGGCATTCTGGTCGATCCATCCCTCAGAAGGGCTTTTGCGTTTGAACTCACAGATCCAGAATGGCGTAGAGGCTTCGGCCACTTCCCGATAAAAATTACGTGGGGTTGCCCGCGTGGTTGTCTTCAGATCTTCCAGGTCGTATTGTTCATACAGCGCCTTGATTTCCTGTTGTTTATGAAGAACTATTTGATGGAGAATATTGGACATGAAGGAGGCATATGGTGGGTTTATCCCGAAACTATTGGACAATCTCTGCTGGCGTGAAGCTGGCAAGTGTTGTGCCCATAATTCCTGTGCGGAGCAGCGCTTCCATCTTCTGGTAGGCTTCGGGAAGCGGGATATTTTCTACAAATTTGGTGTAAATAAACGCGGCGTTGACCAGTACCAGTTGATAGTGTTCCGTTTTGGGCTTCCCAGCGAGCATATCCCTGGCGATCGCGGTGCATGCGGCCCCGTTGGAGGCACTGACTGCGGTGAAAGGCAACGGTTCAATCCCAAAATCTTCGGGCTTTACTTCGTAATCATGTCGCTTACCGTTTTGGTATTCCAAAATGCGGGTCGGCACAGAAACCGATATCTCATCTAAGCCATCCCAGCCGCGCACCACGATCAGGTGCGTTTTCCCCATACGAATACCTGTTTCAAAAATAACATCCATGAGGTCGGCAAAAGCCGTTCCGATGAATTGGCGTTCAGGCAAAAATGGATTGACCAATGGCCCGAGAATATTAAAGACAGTTGGAACCCCAATTCTTGCACGGGTCGCTGCGAAATGCCTGAAAACAGGGTGTATTTCGGGTGCAAAAATAAACGTAAGACCTTGTTGAAGGAGCTGCTGGCGGGCCAATTCAGGGTCGAATGCCAGCGGTACACCCAGTCCTTCGAGTAAGTTAAAACTGCCAAAGCGGCCAGCCGCAGCGCGGTTACCATGTTTAGCAATTCGAAGACCGCAATTGGCCAGCAAAACGCTCGCTAAAGTGGAAGTATTGATGCGCGGGAGGTTCGATCCGCCTGTACCACAAATATCCACTGCCGTTTTAAAGACCGCATCTTCTCCTGTAACTTCTATCGGCCGGCTGAATTTCATGATGGCATCGATAAATGTCTTTAACACACCGGCCTGGCGCATTTTATGACTGAGCGATACCAGCAGAATTTGTTTCTGATCTTCCGAGAGCTGTCCTTCTTCCACTGCTCGTAGGTATTGGTGCAGTAAATTTTCGGTGAGGGGAGCGTCCTGTTGGAGTCGTAAGGATAGTTCGTGATAAATGCGGTTGCCAGCCGACATCCGGCCTTCCACTACATTGCGCAGCATTCGCATACCGGCATTATTTTTCATCGTCAGCACCGATTCAGGGTGAAACTGAATACCTTCAATCGGCAATTTTTTGTGGCGTACGCCCATTACCACACCATCACCCGAACGGGCGCTTACTTCCAGGTCGGGCGGAATAATATCGCCAGCCCAGGAATGGTAGCGGGCCACTTCTACCCCCTGTTCCATGCCGGTGAATATGCCCCGGCCGTCGTGTTCGATAGGCACAGCTTTGCCATGAACCGGCGCAATATTGGCTAAAGTTCCACCAAAATATTCAATTAATGCCTGGTGGCCGAGGCAAACGCCCAAAATCGGTTTGGTGCGGTAAAAGGTATCAATTACGGCCATCATATTGCCTGCCTGACTGGGAACAGACGGGCCTGGTGACAGCACCAACAGGTCGAAATCCTCTGATGCTATCACCGAAACAGGCACGGTATTGCGGTATGTTTTTACATGACAACCCAATTGACGGAAAAAATCGACGAGGTTGTAAGTAAACGAATCAAAATTATCTAAAACGAGAATGTTCATTGTGGTAAAGGTATTGAGTTGTTAGTCATCCAGGTAAATATGGTTAGTGGCTTGCATTATAGTATTACTGTACTAATACGATGATGCAAAGGTCGAATTATTTTATGCAAAGTTGCAAGGAAATAGAAAAAATTATTTATTACCTGTTATTCAGACCGCGACTGCTTATCGCAATAGCGCCCGAAAATATGCTGCAGATTGGTCGCGTTTTGCGGGTCGACTAGAAAGGCCCTTTGTAATTCCGTTTCCGTGGAATACCCGCCCACACGAAAACGGCTATCAACGTCGGTAGTGGTACCTTGAGTGGGGCTGGCGCTTATCAGTACCACTGTCGCGCCGATGAGTGGCCTTTTTTGAGTACTTTATTTATCAAGTACCGCACCTTTAAGTGTTTGGGTGAGCAGCCAGGCTGGCAAAAGCAGCAATCGGAGGCTGGCAAAAGCGTTTCCGCGTGGCGATGAGTTTCGCCATTTTTTGTGTTGACGGTGCATGGTAATAACTATACAGCCGCCTTCGCCCTGCTCTAAAAGCCTATATTTTTTAGATGGCAAGTCGTACAAACAGTTTCCCGCCAAGGCGGCTGGATAGTTAGGAAAATAAGCCCTCCGGTCAAATTTCTGCGAAGCAGCAATTTTATCGTTTTTCCAGATCCTTAAGGAGATCACTGACAATATTATGCACAGCAACAGGAAAATACAGGTTAGAAAATGGAGTTTGTCCAGTAGTAGTCAAGGCAGTAGCGAGTTTTGCAATGTACACCGTAGTGAGTTTTTAGCGCACAATAGCGGTGTACGCTAGAAATACACCACGGTGTACATCACAAAACTCATTACTAAACTACTATTTTTTAACGATTTTTACAATACTCAATCCATTGCCCGACTGCAGCCGGATAAAGTATACGCCTGCTGGTTGATCGCCGAGATCTGCATCAAAGTAATTTTCCCCAGTGGTGGCCGTCATGGTGCGTTCGGTTATCAGCGCGCCGGTCAGTTGATAAATACCTACAGTGATATCAGCTTGTTCGGGCATGTTAAATTGTATCCGAACACTTCCGGAAGTCGGGTTAGGCGATGCACTGATGCGGAATGCGTCAGATCTTGTTGCTTCTCCGGCATCAACAGCCAGACCACGAAGTCCGGCAGCATACCAAACGCCCCAAATATGGCTGTTAATAATTTTGGTGGCACCACCCTGTGCCTGAATTTTAGTGGAATTGACGCCTTGTTTGTAAATATCATAACCAAAAGCAGATGGACGATGCAGGATGATATTTTTATCTTCCCGGTCATAATTGGGCCAACCGAAATCACCAATATTGGAAATAATGGTATAATTATCACCCGTTTCGAGATTTGCACCGATAATGGAATTGAGGTTATTGGTTTGATCGTAATAATCAAAGGCAATTACATAGGGCGAATTTTTTGCAAAAGCAGGATCACCAATATCCGTATTCTCCGGTAATCCGTTGACTAATTTGGCGATAGGCGCATTGGCCCCATCAGTATAGGTGCCATTTTTGCGAAACTCCAGAAAACCAATATCCCAGTACTCGATAACTTGATTTTGGGAATTCGTAATTTTATTAAAAGCATCGTACATGATATGCTCGCCAGAATAGTCGAATTCCATCACATCAGCATATTGAACGTCTCCGGTAGATTGACCCTGTGAATAAGTAGGGTTGTACAATTGGAATACCTCATTCGAGTTGGTCAACAAATCGAACACATAAATATTATTGTCTTTAAAATCAGTGATAGCTGCCAGGAAACGGCCGTCTTTCGAAATTGCAGCACTGCGCCATTCCGGGTCGGCACTGATTTGGGTGGATTGGAAACTGATCTGGGTGCCATAAGTGAAATCAAACAGGATAATATGCCCCGTTTCATTAACCAGTACCGCCGTCGATCCATCATCGGATATACTTGGACGACTTTTGATCGCGTCACTTGAGTAAACTGTCCCCAATACTGTTCCGGCGGCATCGGCCAGGTCAAAACTGCTGTAATCATCCGCTACGCACATAATATAGGAGGTGCCTGGATTTACGGCTAATTGACCGAGGTAATTACCACTTGGTGTGCTGCCTGCAATACCAACCTGTGTAAATGCCGCTGCCGCCGCATTGGCGACCGCGCTGCCGTACAAGTCACTCGCCGATTGAATGATGGCCAAACGGCAGTCGATAAACTTGCTGGATTTAACTAAATAGTCGCGTAAAGCGCGGTAATAAACCTGTTCTGCTTTGGCTGTGCCCACCCCTGCAGCAGTGGCGAACAAATAATAGGCTTTGTTGACAATACCGGAGTTAATATGGACACCGCCATTGTCTTGTGTACCGTTGTATTGCTGATTAACGTGACCTGGCTGCCAGAACGGACTTGAAGTAGAAACGCCGTTGTTGGGATTGGACAGGTCGCGCAGGCAGGTGTGCGTACCCGGCTGCATCACATCTTCACCGATTTGCCAATCGCCCGGGTCGATCATTGCGCCGAATATATCGGCAAAAGATTCATTCAAAGCGCCACTTTCGCCCTGATATTCCAGATTCGCAGTTTTTTCTACCACGCCATGTGTCATCTCATGACCACCAACGTCGAGGCCGCGTGCCAATTTTTTAAAGGTAGAACCGCCATTGCCGTACCACATCGCAGCCCCATTCCAGAAGGCATTTTCCATAGACGACCCGTCACCATCTGCCACATTGAAAAACGAAATAATATTACCACCGTTTCCATCAATGGAATTCCGACCAAATTTATCCTTGTAATACAAATAGCTTTTGGTACTGTTCCAGTGCGAACTGACCGCTGATGTATTACTGAAGGTGAGTGAATTAGACGTGGTGTAATCATAATCAAATGATGATGAGTTTTCTGGCGAAGTGTTTTTCGCATCGAGGGTCACAATGGCTCCGATGGGTTCCCCGGGCATTTGAGAGGAAGAATTGAACATCGATTGGCTGCCATCTTCCAGATAATGGGTGCTGCCTATTTTCCAGGCACCAAAACTGCGGTTCACGCCCAACAAATCTGTTCCATTGGCTGTAACAGGTCCATCGACTACCTCATCCTCTCCGCCCACATGGGTGATAGCACAGGTATGGTCATATTTATTCAGAATAGTGCCGGTGCGCGCATCCACGAAATAAATCACGCGGCGCATCAAATTGGGGTGCGCAATAATATGCCAGGCTAAAAAAGGTTTGTTGTCAAGGTGGTAAATAACCAATTCGGTATGAAACGGCTCGTCGGTGCCGATAATTTTCAAGTCCATAGCCGACCAATCAGATTTGATTTTATCCCGGCCGATATTGGCTTTTACCAAGTCAATGGCCTGAATAGAATTGATCGATGTGGTGACATTGTCTATTGCCGGCGATACCTCAAAACGGCCATTGAACATTTCAAAAACGCCATTTTTGCTGTGCGCAATCACTTCAGTACTATAAAGTGGAATATTTTTCCACACTTGCGTCATTCTGACGTGGTAATTGCCCTGTTCATCGCTTTGTACGTTGTTAACGACAAATTCACTTGTGGTATTCTCCACCCCTTCTGGCTGAATACCGGCAATATATTCCATTGCTGCTGTTGCAGCCGACGCAGGATCGGTGACTTTGGCTGCATTTTCCAGATGGCCTCTATAAAAAATGGGCGCTCCTGAACCATCGCGGCTAATTTCAATAGTGGATGGCGTGGACAGGTTTAACCCGGCAAGGGGCTTATATGCTGCATTGGAAAAACCAAATAGATTTTCGGTCACTGGCACTGACTGCCGTGCATTGGGATGGAGCAACAACCGCTCCGGAGCAGGAGGCGTAGTACTTTTGGAAGAAGAAATATGTTTGCCGCTCTGAGCAGAAAGACTGTAGGCAACCAACAGAAGTACAACAACTAATCGGATGGATTTTTGCATTGTGTTATGTTTAATCATGATTAAGTACCTTATTAAATAGTTAGGTATTTCTAAAATATCATTAATGGATTGCAAATATCCGCTTTTTTGCTCAAAAATAAATTTTCCTCTAGGACAATCACCAGGTCTGCAAGAAAATGCGGGATCTGTCTGTAGAGTTTCACGTACGTGAAAAATAATAATTGACTATATTTGCCTCTTGACTTAGCAGACGATGAAAAAACAATTAGAACAATTACAATTAGAAGTTGATACCAGTTTCCTGTACAGTCGGTTAGCTGATATTCAGGAAGATGCTTCCGCGAAAGAAGTACTGCACGCTTTATCTGGCATTGAAAAAAGCCATGCCTTGCACCAGTTGGAAAAGGTGAGGGAAAGTAATCCCAATGCACAACTTCCGCCCCCGAGCCGGCGCGCGCGCTTACAATTCCGGTTAGGCGGCATTTTTGGTTACGATTTTATCATGGCCAACCTGTCGTCTGTAGAACGCCAAATGGCCCGTTCTACAGTAGAAAAACGCCTGCAAATGGGCCAGCAACCCACGGGATTTGAGCATAATCACTTGCGGATTGTCGACTCTCTGAATGCTAATGCTAATTCCAGTGTGAGCGGTAATTTTCTGTCGAAATTAGAGGGCCGGCACAAATCAGTCGGCGGTAATGCCCTGCGCGCAGCAGTACTCGGCGCCAACGATGGATTGGTTTCCAATATGAGTTTGGTGATGGGCGTGGCGGGTGCTGCGGTGGGAAATGCCACCATTTTGCTCACTGGATTGGCCGGTTTGCTGGCTGGTGCGATTTCGATGGCACTGGGCGAATGGTTGTCAGTCCAGAGCTCACGCGAACTTTTTATGCGCCAGATAGCACTTGAAGCCGAAGAACTCGAAGAATCACCGGAACACGAAGAAATGGAACTGGCGTTGATTTACCAGGCGAAAGGCATGGATAAAGTCAAAGCGGCAGAATTGGCCAAACAAATTATCTCCGACAAGGAAACAGCCCTGGACACGCTGGTCCGCGAGGAATTGGGTATCGATCAGGCGGAGCTCGGCGGCTCGGCATGGGAAGCAGCCCTTACCTCTTTTTTCCTTTTCGCAATAGGCGCTATCATTCCGGTATTGCCGTTTTTCTTCCTGTCGGGCAATAAAGCCATTCTGGTAAGTATGTGCAGTAGTGTTCTTGGTCTTTTTGCTATAGGTACAGCAACGTCGCTGTTTACAGGCAGGTCTGTGTGGTTCTCCGGGATGCGGCAGGTATTATTTGGCCTGGTAGCGGCGGCCGTGACTTTTGGAGTGGGCCGGATGATTGGGGTTGCGGTCAATTGATCACCGCTCCATCACCCGCTCAATAACTTTTCCTGTATTCGCACTCGGTTCCATAATATGCAAAATAGCCGACACCGTTGGGGCAATATCGCACTCGGAGGTAGGTGCATATAATGTACCGGGCCGGATACCATTGCCATACCAAAGCAGCGGCACATGGGTATCATAGGCGTAGGAGGAACCATGTGTTGCACCGCCAAGCAGGAATAAATTATCGTCAGGGTGCCAGTTAGGATCGAGTTGGAATACCAGATCCCCCGAGCGTTTGACATAAATACCTTTGCGCAAAACCGGGGCATAAAAAAGGTCACCAGGCAAATTCATTACTTCTGCAATGGTGTGGACTGCATAAATACCCGGTAAGGGCTGGAGGTAGTTTTTTATCATCTCCAGCGCAATGGTTTTATTCAATTGAAGGCTGTCCAGTTTTTTTAAATCGAGCCAAACCTGCTGATTAGACACTTCCTGAATCAGATCAACTGGCGTGTGGAAACCCAACCGGAGCACCTCGGTTAACGCAGAGTCTAGTTTGCTTTCCGGAAATACATCTGCTGGTATACCAATGTCTTTCAAATGAGCGGGCGTCTCTGTACCACCATGGTCGGCAGTAAGAAATACCAGCACATTATCTTTTCCGTATTTTTTATCAAGGTAGTAAAGCAGGCGCGCAATATCCCGGTCGAGCCGGATATACACATCTTCCGTTTCCTCAGCGTGAACGCCAAATTGATGGCCGGCATAGTCTGTACAAGAGAAACTCAGGCACAGGAAGTCGGTAAATGCATCGTCGCCCAGCTGCATTTGTTCCATGGCTTCTATGGCAAAATCAAGTGTTAGTGTATTGCCAAAAGGCGTAAACCGAATAACACCCATGCCCATTTTTTTTCGAATGGCCGCCAGGTTGTGCGGAAAGCCACCCGTAAGGCTCACGGCATATTTTCCCCTGTCATATTTGTTGGCCCAATTGGCAAAACTCTCCTGATAAGTTACGCCCGGTAGTCGATCCCACACCTGATTGCAATACGTTTCTGTCTTTTTCAGGCCATTAAAATTTTGGACCCATTGTGGTAATGCAAGTGAATCAGGATAATAGGTGGAAGTAATCCAATTGCCCGTTTTATCGTCAAACCAATAACAGGCATTGGGAATATGTCCGGCAGGCAGGATACTACCACGGTCTTTGAGACAAACACCGACCACTTTTGACCGGAAATTGTTCGATAGCCGAAGCTCATCGGTAATCGTGGTACTTAACAAAACGGCTGGCGAATGTTGCCCGCTTTTGCCATCCGCACCTACTGTTTTTTGCTGCAGGTCAGAAGTGACATACCTGTGGCGATTTTGTTCGCGGTCCCACCACTCATTTGCTACAATGCCATTACCTGCCGGGCCGGCACCAGTATAGACACAAGCATGTCCAGGGCCGGTAAATGTAGGAATATAGTCGTAATGGTTATTCTCACAGGAGAGGCCTTCGCGAAGCAGTCGTTTAAATCCGTCGGGGCCGAATTGAGCGGAATACCGGTAGAGGTAATCGTAGCGCATTTGATCGACCACAATACCAACGACTAATTTAGGCGTATTGGATTGAGAAAAAAGACAATTGGCAATCAGTAGAAAAACAATAGTAAGTCGTGCCATAAAACAAATTTGCCCAAATGTACCCCTTATCGGAAATACATCGGGCAATTATAAGTTAAGAAACAATTATTTAAAATTTGTTGCGGTGGGATCGACCGAGCCCTGAAATCAGCGTTTCCGCTTGCGGAAATTGCCGGCGGCATTGCCACCTGCATTACCGCTTCCTGTACCGCTGCCGCTGCGGGGCTTGTTGGTGGTATTGCGGTTACCACTGTTCGTACTCCCACTGCGTTTGCGGGCACGCAATGGTACCGTTGATGGACGCTCGCGGGCTTGTTTGTGGGCATTCAGGGACAATGTATCTAAAGAACTGTGACCTTCATGCAGTTCCAGCATGCCATTACTCAGGTGAACAAGGTCTTCCTTTACTATATCATCGCTGACATAGTGTTCCTTGTTCCAGGTTTTATAAGCCAGTTTCATATAGGAAGCAATCACCTCGACCAGTCCCTCTTTTTTGGGGCCATCTGGCATTTCAATTGCTTTTTCAACCAGCCGCTGAACACTTGAACCATAGTGACGGAACCGCAGATTAGGCACGGGATAAGGCACCGTTTCGGCCTTTACCTGTACTTCTTTATCGCGGATGGTCACCCCTTTTGGAGGCGTGACGTTGAGCTTATAGTTTGAAATAGCAAAAGCATGATTCCATAAGCGGTCCTTATAATCCTCGATGCCGCGGGTATTCGGATTGAGCAATTGCATCATGGATACAATAGCTTCCGCTGTTTTCTGCCTGCGGTAATCATCTTCGATCGTGCAGGTGTGCTGAATTAATCCCTGGATATAACGACCATATTCGGGATAAATTACTGCCTCTTTGGAGGAGTTATATTCTATATCTAACATTATTGCAATGTAAATTTGAACGCGATTGTGCCGCAGTCCTTCGGTGAATTTGACGCTGCAAATTTAAAGTTTTTTGCTTCGCGTTCTGCTATGTTTCTTAAGTTAGTACTTTGAGTGGTAGAGCCACGCATGGTATAATTGGCTGAAATGACTTTGCCTTCAGCATCCACACACACATCTACTACTACTGTGCCTACGTCCTGAGAGTTGTCTCTGATGGTTGGGCGGAATCTCACGGCACGGCCACCTAAGCCACCGCCGATGGATGCGCCGTCTCCGCCACCCGAGCCGCCGCCCGAGCCGCCACCTGAGCCGCTAGTTTTACCGAATGGGTTGTCACCGGTACCACCAGCCACTCCACCGTTACCCGGGCTACCACCACCGCCGGCACCCTGACCAGTACTGCCGGGTTTGCCAAAGGCACTACCGCCGCTGTTTTTAACTTTATTTCTTTTATCTGCTTCCGCGCGGGCCTTTTCATCGGCCGCCCGTTTGGCTTCGGCCACCCGAGCATTTTCATCTGCTACCCGCTGCCTTTCAGCAGTTTCCTGGCGACGCTTGTCATCTTCCTGCCTTTTCCGAAGGGCCGCAACATTGGGGTCTTCGGTGGTGGACGGGGATGGCGCTGTTTGCGCAGGCGTTGGCTTCGCAGGTGTAGGCGAAGTTGCTGGAGGTGGCGTTGCAGGCACAGGCGTTGGGACTGATTCACCCGGTGGGGTATGATCATCGTTCATGCCTTTATCAGGTTCGCCCGCAGCCGCATTGTCACCGCCACCACCCCATTCGAGTTGAATAGCGATAGGTTCGGGCAGTGTTTCTGCTACTTCAGTACTTCCGAAGCGGTAAAAAAACATAATTGCCAGCAAAACCAGGTGAAAAATCAAACTGAGTACACCCGCT
>JBILHQ010000316.1:0-5247 GCA_044350415.1 Saprospiraceae bacterium
GGTGTATTCCCTCATCTTACCATTCCCCTGATGCGTTTTGGCCGTAGCGGTATTTTTTTCCGGGTGGGTTCTGGTATTGGTTGGGCTACACGGCCTTATAATGCATTTACCAATGCGACTGAAAATGCGCTGGGCGCACATTGGAATAATGTGACGCAGTTTCGTTTAGGAGGCGAATGTGCTGTCATCCCTCACTGGCGAGCGTTTTTCGGGGTTGTACTCACTCATTTTTCTAATGGTGGATATGCACTGCCCAATTTCGGAATGAATATTCCCGGAGGTTTTGCAGGGATAGTTTACGCTCCTCATTTTTCAGGAAAAAGTGATTTGCCAAAATTATTGGTCCAAAAAAGACCAACAAGGCGTTGGGGGACAACTTTGCAGGCGGGCATGGCAAGGATAGAATATGTTTCGGTGAGTGGTCCCAAATATGCTGTCTGGATATTGTCGGGAGCAATCACTTTCAAGGTCCATAAATTCAATAGGTTAGCGTTGGGGATGGATTGGGAAAAAAATAATGGCGTTAAAGCCTGGCTGTTGAACAATACGTTACTGCCGGGCGGGCGTTCTGCTGCTGACAAAGGGGCACAAAGGACTGGCGTTTTTTTAGCAGATGAGTTTTTCTTTGGTCGGTTGGGTATATATATTCAGGCTAGTTGTCATGTGGGAGACGAACCGCGCAACAGCCTCGCGCTCTCCCGAAACTATAATAAGCTCGGGTTTCGGTATTATTTTCCGGTAGCCCCCATTTCTCCAACTAAAATATACCTGGGTATTAGCCTCAAAGCCTATAAAGGTGTCGCCGAATGTATAGCGTTTCATTCGGGGATTGATTTTTGAGCCCATGAGTGCTGCATTGATAGGAGTTTAGGGGTTTGGGCGCTGTATTTTTCGCTTTAGTCAGGTAATTTTTCGTTGTATTGTAACGAAAAATTAACAAAATCTCAACGAAAAAGTGTTTGCTCTAAACCTGCAATAATTGCAATGCACCGCTTAATCTGTTAAAAAAATACTAAAATAGCAGCGTGGCACTACTTTTGCCAACTAATCCATATAAACCGGTTACCTTTTAAAAGGGGATGTAAAGTGTTGATTTTGTGTATTATTCATTCCTGTTCAGGAACGAATTGATGTCACCTGAATTCGATGGCTTGCATACCCCGCCATTATCGCCCATGAACGCTCGTCCCGGCGCCGATTGGCGGATATTTTTTATCCGCACTTTTTTATTGATGGCCCCATTAATGGTGTTTTTTACCACTAGTGATGCACTTACCGCGCAGTGTACGCTGGTTTGTAATTCAGGAATTCAGGTGTCTCTCCCTGCTTCCGGTCAGCTTATGCTTACCCCATCTCTTTTCGCGCCCACGTCCGCTAGTCTCTGCCCGGGAACACTTGAACTCACCGTATGGGAAGGTCCCGGTCAAATTTTGCCCAATAACATTGCTACCTGTGATCAGGTAGGGCAAACGCTGTTAGTAAGGGTTAGACACCTGGCATCGGGCAATCTATGTGAAAGTGAAGTCCTCATCAATGATTTATTAAAGCCAGTCCTAAACTGTCCTTTGAAGTTTATCAACTGCGCTGACGACCCCAATCCTGCGTTAATTGGGATGCCCGATATTTCTGATAACTGTACATCTTTTCCCCTGCTGAATATTACTTTTTTTGACAACGTTACCCAACTTTCCTGCGGAACCCTCCAAAATGGAATTCCCGTCAGGAAACGGATTAACCGGGTATGGCAGGTCAGTGATCTTTCTGCCAATCAAAGCAACTGCCTGGAACAGATCTGGTTGCAGGCATCGTCGGTAGATAGTGTAGTTTTTCCGCTTAATCTGGATGATTTTGCAGCACCGGCACTTTCCTGTGGACAGAATCCTGAAAATTTGTTGCTTACCGGCCAGCCATTGCTGTTTGGGTTCCCTATTGATAATGCAGGTCCCTGTGAGATGGGGGTTACCCACGCTGATCAGAAGATTAATGGCTGTAGCCCGGGTAGTTATACCATCCTGCGCACCTGGACGGTGATTGATTTTTGTACCAATCAGACCAGACAACGCATCCAGATCATTAAATTAAAAGACGGCACTCCACCCACGCTCATGGCCCCTTCCAATATTACAGTGGGTGCGGATGAAACAGTATGCTCCGGGACGCTAATGCTGCCACCAGCAGTGGCGACAGATTTGTGCTCCATAGTTACTGTGGCACCTTTCTGGTCATTTGGATCAGGTTATGGGCCTTTCACGGGTGTTCCTGAGGGAAATCATATTGTTACGTATCAAGCAACAGATGCTTGTGGAAATACCGCAACCGCAACCTGCACCGTTACGGTTGCCGATGATGACCCGCCTCAGGTGATCTGTGTAACCAGCCTTCAAATTTCACTGGGCAGCAACGGACAGGCATTGGTTAATGCTGCTGCACTGGATGCGGGAAGTTGGGATAATTGCGGCGTGATTTTTAAAGCAGTCAGCAGAAATGATATATCCTGGGCCAATACGACTACGCTCACTTGCCAGGATGAAGGCGTTCCGGTAACAGTTAAACTCAGGATTTCCGATGCCTCCGGGTTAACCAATTTTTGTGAAGTCCAGGTAACTGCCCGCGATTTCCTCAAACCAATAATTGCCTGCCCTTCCAGTACGGCCATCAATTGTTCGCAATACCCGGCCAACATTGCTGTAACCGGCCAACCTTTAGTGACGGACAACTGTACTGTGGCTGCAGTAAACTATACTGACGTTAATGACCTAAGTATATGTAATACCGGTACGATTTTGCGCAAATGGACTGCTATAGACCAGTCTGGGAATACCAAAACCTGTGAACAAACAATTACCGTGACTCCATTCCCGCTCCTGGTAGTTAGCTTTCCGGCTAACATCACTTTAAATGGCTGTAGCGGTTCCCTTACACTGGCTCCTTCAGCAACAGGTAGTCCTTTAGTCAGTGGTTCCTCCTGTTTTCCTCCATCCATTACATTTACAGATCAGGTTTTTAATATTGCGGTGCCTGCTTGTTTCGTGGTAATGAGAACCTGGAAAATAATTGATCAGTGCAATTATTCTCCAAACGGAGGCAACACAGGCTTTTGGGAGCAGGTACAGCAAATCAATGTAACTGATCAGTCGCCCCCTGATTTAGTAATTCCTGTCGATCTCACTGTTTCTTCAGGGCCATCGGACTGCAATGCGTGGGTTAACCTGCCTGATGCCGTGGCAACTGATTGCAGTCCGGCAATTTCAATTACGCATAATGGTACATTTGCGAGTGCTGGCGCTAATGCCTCAGGGTGGTATCCGTCAGGTGAACACCTTATTACTTATACCGCTGCCGATGGCTGCGGCAATGTAGTTCAAAGAACGCAACATATTCTGGTGGCCGATTTGATGCCGCCGACAGCACTATGTATTAGTGGTTTAGCCGTTAATCTGACACCAGGAGGTTGGACAACAGTAACACCATCTTCATTCAATGGCGGTTCGACCGACAACTGTTCTTCCATAAACCTCACGTATGCGATTTCGCCTCAAGGGTTTTCCTGTCAGCATATAGGTCAGCAACAAGTAATTTTGACGGTAACTGACGACTCCGGCAATACGGCTGAATGCAAAACCTATGTATTGGTGCAGGACAATCAGCAGGTGTGCGGCAGGCATTCCATCGAGGGGGTACTCCACACCCCTGAAGGTATTCCTGTGGGTGGCATAAACATTACTAATGGACAGGGTGATGCTATATTCACAGACAGTATGGGACGATATCGCTTCGATTCCTTGCTTCCGGGAAAAAATTATATCATTACCCCATACTACAATCAAAATTGGCTGAATGGGGTTTCTGCGTATGATTTTGTTCTGATTTCCCGGCATATTTTAGGACTTCAACCGATCAACACACCGGAGAAAATTATTGCGGCTGATGTGAACAACTCAGGTTCAGTTACTATATTTGATATTGTTCAGTTAAGAAAGGTACTTTTAGGAACCACCGACAGTGTGCCGGGAGGGAAATCATGGCGTTTTATTCCGGCAACTTTTATATTTTTGGATCCTGCTAACCCGTTTGGTTTGGCCTTCCCGGAGTCAGTTGAAGTGACTGGTCTTGACTCAAATCTGACCGGACTCAATTTTGTTGCGATAAAATTAGGCGATATCGATAATTCGGTTGATCCGGGCACCGCATTTTCTTCCGCAATTATGAGTTTTCGAAAGATGATGGATCGTATCCTCCGAAATTTGGCAAATGATTATTAAAAGAGGCGAAATAAAGTTTGGGTTCTTTATTTTTTTGAAAAAATTTTTTAAAATTATTTTTGTGATTGGTGGAATAGTAATACCTTTGCACTCGCTTTTGAAAAGGGAGGTTTTACTTCATTTAAAGAGCATTGTTCGTTGACACGTTTTACCAAAAAAACACTTTACTAAAGTGAAAAAATAAGCCACTGTAGCTCAGTTGGTAGAGCAGCTGATTTGTAATCAGCTGGTCGGGGGTTCGAGTCCCTCCAGTGGCTCTTTTTTGATACAAAAAAGAGCATAGTTCTGGCTAATTTTTATCCAATACTAAGGCTATTTTTTTATCAAATTGGGGGTGCCCCGGAGTCGGAGAGCCGGGACAGACTGTAAATCTGTTGTTTTATCGCTGAGTAGGTTCGAATCCCACCACCCCCACTCATTCTTGTAAGTGGTTTTTTGAAATGATAATTAATATTTTTTCAATTAATTCTTTTGTCATCTCAAAAAAATTATTCCTTAGTATTGCGGTGGTAGCTCAGTTGGTAGAGCGTCAGCCTTCCAAGCTGAATGTCGCGAGTTCGAATCTCGTCCGCCGCTCTAAAGCATACACCCATTCCCAAATGCCGTTGTAGCTCAGGGGTAGAGCACTTCCTTGGTAAGGAAGAGGTCGTGAGTTCAATTCTCATCAACGGCTCTGCGTAAAAGCAATATTGAGTAGTTCTTCCAAAATTCAGGAAGCTAAATTGTGGGCAATTTCCCGGTCGACTCAAATAAATAGATTTTTCGATGCTGAATTAGTTTTTTATTTTTCAGTCCGTCAATAAATAAGTAGTGTGATAATGTTTATGTATTAGCTTTAATAACTAGTATATTTAACTATCACATTATCACATTCTTAACTTTTTTTTCAAAATTTAGATTATTTTAAACCAATGGCAAAAGAGACATTTGTCCGTACCAAACCGCACGTCAACATTGGTACTATAGGCCACGTTGACCATGGTAA
>JBILHQ010000143.1:0-16415 GCA_044350415.1 Saprospiraceae bacterium
TCTATCAGATTGCACAGACTGGCCAGTTGTATGATACTTCCACATTGGGCAATACGCCGAAAGAACTGGAATTAGCCTATGTTCGGCAGACCGCTAATGCGGCTTTCCGGTACGCGGAAACGATTAAAAATGCCTATTCCAAAGGGAAAAATCAGGTAGACTATCCGACGGATAACAATCTGGCGGAGCAATTTGCCATCGTTGCCCGGTTGATCAAAGGAAATCTGGGTACCCGGGTTTATATGGTGGAGATCGGTGGCTTCGATACCCATGCAGGCCAGTTGGAAAATCATCCTGTATTGTTAAACCGGTTATCCACTGCTGTAAAGGCTTTTTATGATGACCTGGATGCGGGCAATGCGGCCCTGAGCAAAAATGTATTGGGTATGACCTTCTCTGAATTTGGCCGAACTATTTATGAAAATGGCTCACAGGGTACCGATCACGGTTGGGGCACACCCATGATATTGTTTGGTGGTGAAATTGGCAATGGATTTACAGGTGCATACCAGGATTTGAGCAATCCCGATCCGTATACCGATCCTGCATTTAGTGTCGATTTTCGGTCGGTTTATGCCACTATTATGCAAAATTGGATGGGCAATTCACCGGAATTAGTCAATTTCGTAATGGGGCAAACCCACCCGGTAATCGGTGGCCTTGTACCCGTTGTTGCACCTGCTGCAGGTGACAATGGTAAATGTGTGCTGCTGGGGCACAATCCGGGAATAGCCGGTTCGATAGAAATAAAATTTGCCATGCTTCAAAATGGCCCGTTGCGGCTGCAGTTGCTGGATCCTGCGGGCCAGGTATTGCGCACCATGCTCAATGAAACACGACCGGCCGGTTCGTATACCTTTTTGTTGAAACCATCCGATTGGTTACTGTCGCCGGGAACTTATCAGTACCGGTTACAATCTGGCGGACAGGTATTTCAACGGAGTTTGAAGATTTGAGACCAATTACAATATTTCCTTTTTAATGCCTTTTTGTACAAATTATTAGGTTATTTGTATATTCGCCCTTGAAAAGTGAACGGCCTGCCTATTCCTCCGAAATCGATTGCTCAAAATTTACCTGTAAATGATTGCTGCTCCCCAAATAGCAAAAAAAACAATTTATTTTCTGCTGATAACCTGACTTTTATACATAAGTAATTACTATTATGAGGCGTTTCTTTACCATATTTGTTTCGGCTGTGCTTATTAGCGCAATTGCCGCAACCTCTCTTTTTGCACAGGATATTCCCCCTGATATTGCGTTAAATTTAGAAAAACCACAGCAACGAATTTTTTTCGAAGCGGCCAAAGGCACCAATAATATTACCCTGAACGGGCTTACTATTGGCAAAACATATATGCTGATCGCGACGGCACCTGACCTTCAGCAACGGCCGGTTTTGCGATTAATTAATGAAGCGGCGGAAGCGGCTTCTGTTGCCATCAGTAATCCGGACCGGCCCAATTTGCGCGTTTACGTGGCCACGGCCGAACAAGTACAGCTGCAAGTGGAAAACCCTGGTTTTGGCCCTTTGTCTTTTTTTCTGTCTGTCAACTGTAAAGATTGCGAAAAGGAATCTTCTTTTTTAGAAAATTTCATCAATGATATCCCCGATGCGGTACTTTCTTCTACACCTGGGGCATCTGCTAATTCATTGGTTACCAATACCTTAATTGGCGGAAACTGCTTTGATGTTACCAATATTACTTCCTCCGGGACCGCAAATTCCCGCGGGACATTTAACAATGGTGCGACCAATATCGGTATCAATAACGGAGTGGTATTATGTTCAGGTAATGTGAATATCTGCCCGGGGCCTAATACGGCCACTAATACGAGCGGGAATACGGCTGGTTTTAATACCAATTCTCCGAATGACCCTGATCTGGCTACATTAACTGCTGGTGATCAGTTTGATGTTACAAAAATTGAATTTGATTTTAAGCCAACTGCTGCCAATATTCAGTTTGATTTTGTATTTGCTTCTGAAGAATACTGTGAATGGGTAGGCTCTAGCTTTAATGATGTATTCGGTTTTTTTATTAGCGGACCAGGTATTTCGGGCACCCAGGATATCGCATTAATTCCATCTACTGCCACACCTGTGGCAATTAATTCGGTCAATCACAATACAAATACGGCTTTTTATGTAAATAATAATACGTTTAACGCCTGTGGGGGACTTCCCGCAATCTCTCCTGCTGAAGTTTCGTTTGACGGATTCACAACCGTACTTACGGCGATGGCTACAGTGCAACCGTGTTCTACCTACCATATCAAGCTTGCGCTGGCGGATGTAGGGGATGCCGCTTTAGCTTCTGCAGTATTTCTCAAAGCCAACTCCTTTGAGGCGGGAGGTCAGATAAAAGCGGAGCCAGTGTATCCCGGTGGCGGTTCATTTGTTTATGAAGGCGGCTGTGGTGGCGTGGGCTATATCAAATTTATTCGGGGTAGTGGCGATATTAACGTTGATGCAGTGGTCAATTATACTATTGCGGGAACCAGTACTGCTACAGAAGGCGTCGATTACGCAACCTTGCCCAATCCGGTTATTATTCCGGCCGGCCAATCTTTTATTCTCATTCCAATAACGGTATTCCCCGACTTAATTATTGAAGGGAATGAAACCATTACCTTGTTATTGGACAATCCCTGTTCCTGTACACAGCAACCAGTTACGTTTACGATTGTTGATGTTCCACCTTTGGAAGCAGAAATGGACGACCAGGTCTTGTGCGGCGGAGCTGGGGCTAATCTTGCTCCAACCATTACCAGTGGGGTGGCACCTTATACTTATTTATGGAGTACTAATGCCACTACTTCTGGGATCAATGTTACTACACCGGGCAGTCATACTTACACGGTGACGGTCACTGATGCGTGTATGAATACCACAGTGGTGAGTGCCACAGTAGACCTTACCCCTGCGCCAACGGCTGTGTTGAGTGGCTCGGGTTTTTTATGTGCGGGTGTACCAAGTTCATTCAATCTGATAGTTACCCTTACAGGCTTAGGCCCCTGGGAAGTGGAATGGTCGGGAGGGACACAAACATTCACCTCCTCTCCAGGTATTCTTACTGTTACCGATCCCGGAACTTATACTCTAACATCTGTTGAGGCCGGCGTGTGCCCGGGTACGGTCTCTGGGAGCGTTACGGTTACAGAAATTGATGTCAATATCAACTTAAATGGCAATAATCCCGGTTGTTTCGGGGCTAATACAGGCAGTATAACTTCCACAACAACTGGTGGGACTGCTCCTTACACTTATGTCTGGTCGCCAGTCGCCAGTGGTGCTAATCCCACGGGGTTAGGTGCAGGCACCTATGCTGTCACGGTGACCAGTAGTCAGGGGTGTACAGAAACTGCAGACGTAACGCTTGATCAACCAGATCTGCTCACTGCCACATTAACCGCACCAGGTATCGACTGTAATAATCCGACCAGTCAGGCTGATCTGGATGTCAATGGCGGAACACCCAATTATTCTTATATATGGAGTAATGGTGCGCCGGGTTCCAGCCCAACTTTTAATATGGGAGGCAACTACACCGTAACGGTCACTGACAGCCACAGTTGTACTACTTCGACCACTGTCAGTATCCCGCAAAATACGACGCTGCCAACAGCAATAGCAACCGTTACCGGGCAAATTACGTGTATCAATACGGAAATAACAATCAATGGAAACGGCTCTTCAACAGGCTCTCAATTTGAATATGAATGGAGCGGGCCCAATTTGGTTTCAGGAGAAACAACCTTAAATCCTATTGTTGATGGTGGCGGAACATACGTTCTTACCGTTACCAATACGGATAATGGCTGTACGAAAACTGTTGCTGTTTCGGTTGTGCAAAATATAACGCCGCCAATTGCAGTTATTGCCAATCCACCGAATATCGGTTGTAATATGCCCACTATTTCCCTGAATGGAACGGGTAGTTCCACAGGTGCCAACTTTACTTTTGTGTGGAGTACGGTTGATGGTAACTTTATTGGCGGAACCAATACGCTAACACCAACGGCCAATCTGGCCGGCACGTATAACTTAGTGGTTACCAATACCCAAAATGGTTGTACTGACGATGCAATCGTAACAATAAACGGCAATATTGATCCGCCTGTTGCTACTATCGAACCACCGATCACCGTGACTTGCAATGATCCGACCATCAATCTTGATGGTAGCAACTCCTCCAGCGGACCCGGTATTATTTACCAATGGTCGGGCCCTCCGGGTGGAATTAACTCAGGTGGGAATACCACTAATCCGGTAGTTGATTTGGGCGGCACCTATACCATAACTGTTACCAATACCCTGAATAATTGCACGACTACTGCCTCTGTAGTGGTTGCTCAAAATACCACGCCGCCCATCGCAGTGGGCAATGTATCAGGAATTATTTCCTGCCAAACCCCAACATTGATCATCAATGGAAATGGGTCTTCAATAGGCGCTAATTTCACTTATGAATGGACTACCACCAACGGCAATATCGTACAGGGAGAAACTACCCTGAATCCTGAGGTGAATCAGGGTGGTACTTATACTCTTGTAGTGACGAATGAAACTAGTGGCTGTACCAAATCAGTGACCGTGAATGTGCCTTCCAATAACAGTATCCCATTGGTCAATGCGGGGCCTCCACTCACGCTGAATTGCATTCATCCCACCTGGCAGATCAGTGGATCCGGTAGTTCCGGGCCTAATTTTACTTACCAATGGACAGCAACTTCAGGGAATATTGTTTCCGGAGCCACTACACTTTCGCCTACCATCAATATGCCGGGTTGTTACACGTTGGTGGTCACCAATATTACCAATCAATGTACTGCCGAAGATGTCGTTTGTATTGACTCGAACTTTGATACTCCCGATGCCATCATAGCACCGCCGATTCAAATTGATTGCAACAACCCGACCATTGACCTGGACGCAACAGCTTCGACCCAACCTCCGGGAATTACCTATACCTGGACGGGGCCTCCGGGTGGCATTAATTCAGGCGCTAACTCTGATTCTCCGGTGGTTGATCAACCCGGTCTTTATTCATTAACGATTACCAATACAGAAAGCGGCTGTACCGATATGGCGCAGGTCACGGTGGTCCGAAATATCACACCACCAGTCGCTGAAGCAGGTCCGGGATTTGAACTGGATTGTTTACATCCAACTTATACCCTTAATGGTAATGGCAGTAGTATGGGTAGCCAGTTTGAATTCGAATGGGGCACTACCAATGGCAATATCGTTTCAGGAGAGACCACGCTAAGTCCAGTAGTGGATGAAGCAGGCTTATACCGAATCACCGTTACGAATACCAGTAATGGGTGCACTTCAACGGATGTGGTGTCAATAACAGTGGATCAAAATTCACCGAATGCCAATGCTGGCCCTGACAAGCAATTGAATTGCAATAATTTCAGTGTTTCTCTCAGTGGTTCAGCTACTCCTTCGGGGCTTACTTATCAATGGACCACTTTAGATGGGAATATTACCTCGGGGCAAAACTCCTTATCTCCGGTCGTCAATCAGGAAGGGACTTATACTCTTGTGATTACCAATCCCAATAACGGTTGTACTGACGAGTCCGAGGTGTTTATCACTAATAATATATCCTATCCGATGGCGGTTGTGGTGCCTCCATTACAGTTGGATTGCAATAACCCAACTGTTGAGCTCGATGCAACAGGCTCCGATCCTGGACCTAATGGAGCCAATCTGATTTTTCAATGGACGGGCAATCCGCCATCCGGAATACAGAACGGCGGAAACTCGGCGACACCCACTATCATTGCCCCGGGTACTTATTCATTAATTGTGCGGAATAACACCAGTTTTTGTACTGCTACTGCTGCGGTAGTAGTTATCAGGGATATTGTTCCTCCAGTTGCTGTGGCTACTTCGCCGCCGCCCATCACTTGCCAATTTCCTCAGGTAACCCTGAGTGGGGCCGGATCATCCTTAAGTTATCCTTTCTTTTATGAATGGACCACCACAAATGGCAATATTGTATCGGGAGAATACACGTTGTTTCCAGTGGTGAACCAAATCGGAACTTATACCCTGATAGTACTGAACCAGGATAATGGATGTACCACTACTGCGACCTCAACAGTAATTACCAACCAGACTTTTCCAACGGCTGTTGCAGGACCGCAGCAAACCATTACTTGTGCCAATGACACCCTTGTTTTAAATGGCGTGGGAAGCAGCGCGGGTAATCAGTTCGCTTACATATGGAATACTCAAAACGGCCATATTATTTCCGGAAATACGACTTTGTCTCCATTAGTGGACCAGCCGGGCACTTACGAACTTTCCGTAGTCAATACGCAGACTGGTTGTACTTCCCTGGCTTCCGTTCAGGTTGGTTTGAATATTTCCCCGCCACTTGCTGTGGCAGCACCGGGCGGAATACTGAGTTGCACGGTTCCGTTATTGTCTCTGAACGGAGTTGGCAGTAGTACAGGTGCTAATTTTCTGTATAATTGGACGACAACGACCGGTAATATTCTTTCCGGTGTCAATACGTTGTCGCCTTTAGTGAATGCAGTCGGTCAATATATTTTAGCCGTAACTAATCAGACAAACGGATGTACAGCCACAATTGCCACATCCGTTCAGGCCGATGCCAGTTTGCCGATCGCTGCTGCCGGTAATCCTGACACCATTACTTGCTTCGTTTCCCAGGTGACGCTGAATGCAATGGGAAGTACACAAGGCGCAGGTATTAATTACCAATGGAGCGGAACAGGATTAGTGACGGGTATCAATACCCTCGCCCCAACGGTGAATGCTGCGGGTGCCTATTCCTTACAAGTTACCAATACTAACAATGGATGTACTGCGGTTTCCACCGTTTTGGTGGCCGATGATACGGTCTTGCCAATTACAGAAGCGGGCGCTCCTGCTACGATCAATTGCACATTCCCGACCCAAACCTTAAATGGTTCGGCCAGCAGTTTGGGTATTCAGTACAGTTATTTGTGGACCACCTCCAACGGTAATATTATTTCCGGAAATAATACGCTGAATCCTGTGGTTGATACGCCGGGTGATTATAATTTATTCATTATCAATAATCTGAATGGTTGTACCGGTAATGATTTGGTTTCAATAAATCAGAATACCATCTTGCCAATTGCTGAGGCTGGCGCCAATGGATATATTGACTGCACCCATCCGGTTATCAATTTAACCGGTTCCTCTGGTAATGCGCCGCAATTAGTATTCCAATGGACCACCCCCAATGGTAATATTGCTGCTGGTGCCAATACGCTTACTCCGAGTATTGATGTGCCAGGCCAATATGTATTAGTGGTGACAGATACAATCAACGGTTGTACTGCTACCGATATGGCTTTGGTAACTAAAGATGCTAATGTTCCTGTGGCGGCAGTCGCTTTCCCTGGTCCGATCAATTGTTATAATAGTACAGTTCAATTAAACGGAACCAACTCAACAGCTGGCCTTCAATATGCCTGGACCACCTCTAATGGTAATTTCGTTTCCGGACAAAACAGTCTTCAACCTGTGGTGAATTTACCTGGCCAGTACACGCTTTCGGTATTAAATGTGGCCAATAATTGTCTCGCTCAATTTACCCAAACGGTGGTCATAGATACTATTGCTCCAGCCGCCGATGCCGGGAACCCCGCAATTATTTCCTGTCTGGATCCCCTACTTTCCTTAAATGGAACACAAAGCAGCGCTGGGGCCAACTATATCTATATGTGGAATACCATAGACGGTAATATTCTAAGTGGAATGACTACTCCGACGCCTTCAGTGGATCAATCAGGGTATTATACAATTGTGGTTACCGATCAATCCAATGGATGTACCGCCGAATCAACAGTACAAATTTTGCTGGATCAAAATACGCCGGAAGCTGACGCTGGTGCAGATCAGTTACTAACCTGCGCTGTAAATATCCTTCAATTGAATGGTACAGCAAGTAGTCAGGGCTCCATATTTTCTTACCTGTGGACGGGGCCGGGCCTTGTTTTCGGGCAAAACACCCTTACGCCTGCCATTGACGCTCCAGGTACGTATGAATTGCTGATTTCAAATGCTGCTAACGGCTGTACCTCCACCGCACAAGTAACCGTTGATCAGGATATTGCACCGCCTTCAGTGGCCTTGGCCATACCACAGGTCTTGAATTGTTCCCTGACTGCTACTAGTCTCCAGGCAACAAACAGTAGTCAGTTGCCCAATTTTAGCTATGTATGGACGGCAACTAGTGGTGGTAGTATTGTTAGTGGTGCAACTACAACAGCGCCGGTTATTGATGCGCCGGGGTTGTATAATTTATTAATAACTAACACTTTAACTGGATGCGTATCAACGGAGCAAACTCAGGTGACAGAAGATATTGCCACGCCGGCAGCCATTGCCGGCCCTAGCAGCCAACTCAATTGTACGATTCCAACGTATCAGCTCTCCGGTAGTGCCACGAATACAGGTCCCAATTTCCAGATACAATGGACTACTTCGGGTACAGGCAATATTTTATCGGGAGCCAATACGTATTCGCCGATCGTCAATGCGCCGGGTACCTACACGCTATTGCTGACCAATACAGACAATTTCTGTACATCGACTGATCAGGTCCTCATTACCCAAAACGTCAATGCGCCCACTGCGGTAGCAGCACCTCCACAAACACTTACCTGTGCTATACCCGCAGTAAACCTCAATGGGCAGGGTAGTAGTGCTGGCAGCACCTTTAGTTATTTATGGACCACCCAAAATGGGCAGATTGCCTCCGGAGAGACCACGCTGATGCCCGCTGTAACAGCGCCTGGCCTTTATGTTTTGCAGGTCACCAATACGCAGAATAATTGTGTGTCTCAGGTATCCGTTACTGTTCCTCAAAATATTCAGGCACCGGTAGCTATGGGCGGAAGCCCGGTACTACTTACTTGTTCGGCCACCACCATTGGTCTGAATGGACAGGGCAGCAGCAACGGACCGCTTTATAATTATTTATGGACAGTTCCTGCAGGCTCTAATGGTAATCTCTTGAGCGGAATCACCACGCTAACACCTGTGGTGAATGCACCAGGTGCTTACCGACTCCTGGTTACTAATGTGCAGAATGGTTGTACCACCACCACCACTGCGCAGGTGATCCAGGATATCAATGCGCCCAATGCAGCAGCTGCAACGCCCGGTGAACTTACCTGCAACATTACCTCCCTTGCGCTCAATGGCGCGGGTAGCAGTAATGGCTCCATATTTACCTATTTATGGAGCACTGCCAATGGTAATATTATCTCTGGAAATACCACTCTTGTCCCGGTAGTGGACGATCCTGGAAATTATACCCTTCAGGTAACCAATACAAACAACGGTTGCAAAACATTGGCCAATATCAACGTCTCGGAAAACGTCCAGCCGCCGGTAGTGAATGCCGGTGTTGATGACAGGTTAACTTGTACTATCCTGGCGCTCAACCTCAGCGGAACCGCATCCGGTGGCGTCAACGGCATTGCTCAACAATGGAGTGGCCCCGGCATTGTCGCCGGCGGAACTACGTTCTCTCCTGTAATTAATCTTGCGGGTACTTATACGCTGACGGTCACCGATTTGTACAATGGTTGTAAAAACGAAAACACGGTTGATATCATTGCTGATACACAAGCTCCGGATGCTGTAATTGCATTGCCAAATTTGCTGACTTGTGTGGTAAAAGAGATCAGTTTAGTCGGGAATGCAAGCAGTCAGGGACCACAATATGTATATCAGTGGTCGGGTAGCGGGATAACGGGCTCTCCAACGAGCCTTACCACACAAGTGAATCAGCCGGGCAATTATTCCCTGTTGGTCACCAACCAATCTAATGGCTGTATCAACACCACGACAGCAATAGTGCCACAGGACATTCAATTGCCCACGGCAGAAGCAGGGACAGGTTTTGAATTGACCTGTTCCGTTCAGGAAGACCAATTAAGTGCCAAGGGCTCTTCTTCCGGGAATAATTTCGCTTATTTGTGGACCACCACCGACGGCGTAATTCTGCAGGGAGCCTCCTCTGCTGCACCTTTAGTCAATCAAATTGGTACCTATCATTTGTTAGTCACCAATGTTCAAACGGGTTGTTCCAGTACTGACCTGACGGTGGTGACACGCAACACCAATTATCCATCAGCGCTGGAATTGGCAACTGTTAAACCCGCTTGCGGAGATCAGCGCGGGGCCATTACATTTGCCGAAATTACTGGAGGAGTAGGACCATACTTATATTCTGTGGATGGTGGTGAAAACTTTTTTGCTGCGGATGAGTTTATTGGACTTACACCGGGTATTTATCCGCTGGTTGTTCAGGATGCTAATGGTTGTGAATATGATGAACAGTTAGTGTTTCCGGTTCCTGTTGAACCCGAAGTAACTGCCATTCCTGAAATTACGCTTGATTTTGGTGATTCCCAAACGATCACAGCCAACCTGAATATCCCAATCTATGAGGTGGATTCTGTAATCTGGTCGCCGCTTACAGGGCTTACTTTTACTAATAAGCCTGATCAGGTGATTGCTCAGCCATTCCAAACCACCCAATATGAAGTGAGAATTATTAATAAGGATGGATGTGAGGATCGCGCAGTTATTTTGGTAAAAGTTGGGGAGCCAGCTATTTATGCCCCCAATGTAATCACACCTGATGCACAGAACGGTAGCAATGATATTTTCCTGATCTTTGCCAAGGAAGGCCATGTGAAGAAGATTCGTACATTGCAGATCTATGATCGTTGGGGTAATAAAGTTTTTCTGACAACAGATGTGCAACCCAACGACCGCACTAAAGGATGGGATGGCCGGTTCAATGGTGAACCAATGAACCCGGCAGTGTTTGTGTGGTGGGCCGAGGTGGAGTTAGCAAGCGGGGATGTGATTCTTCTGGATGGTGATGTAACGATTATTCGTTAAATAATCAAAAGATTTATCTAATTTTGGCATAAACAGGTTTATCAGATAAACTGTTTAACAGATAAACAGTAGCACCTTTACCCTGGATGAATTAATCGGCATAATTTGGATTCATTTTTCCAGCTATCCGGTTAATTCATCCTTTTTGTTTTCGTATCAAAGTTTATCTTATCTTTTCATCTAAATCAAACGTTCCTTTAATCATGTCACTTTTTGACGCTGTAAAAAAGTACTTTTTGTTCGTACTACTTTGCGCCAGCCCGCTAATAGTTCAGGCGCAACAATTCAGACCTGAGATTCAGGATTATCTGCGGTCTGTTAAATCTCAATGGAAATTCACTGACCTCGACATGGTGAGCTGGTCTGCCTCAGATCAGTATTCCAATACTGCAACAGGTATTACCTACACCTATTTGCAACAGGAAGTCGCCGGCATTCGGATATTCAATGCTGTAAGTACCATGGCTATTCGCTACGGTAAGGTAGCTCATTTTGCCAGCCGCTTTGTTTCGGACGCGGCATCAAAAGCCAATGCCCAAATACCCTATGTCACGCCGGAGCAAGCCATTATCGCGGCGGCGGCATACCTCCATGTGCCCATTACCCAAACACCTGCCGGCTCATTGAAAGATGAAACCCGGCAACAGTGGGTATTTAATACTTGTGGTATCGCATCCCAACCAATTACAGTGGAATTATTTTACGTGAAGGTGGATAATACATTGCGGCTGGCATGGAATGTCAACATCGATATGCGTACTACTGCCGACTGGTGGAATATTCGTATAGATGCTCAAACGGGTGCATTTATTGAAAAAAATAACTGGACTGTTAGTTGCGATTTTAAAAAATCAGAAAAGGCAGGCGACTTTAAACCTACAGTAAAATCTACTGCGGATAAAACGGCCAATACGGCCGCTTCAGGGGCTACCTACAATGTGTTTCCATTGCCGGTTGAAGCACCTAATTTTGGTCCCCGCGAAATATTGACAGACCCATTTTCTGTCCTGGCATCTCCTTTTGGCTGGCACGACACTGATGGTGTCGATGGTCCTGAGTACACCATCACGAGAGGCAATAATGTAAATGCCTATGAAGATGAAGACGACGATAATCAACCAGGATATTCGCCTGATGGCGGACCAGGCCTCCACTTTGATTTTCCGCTCAACTTTGATTATGATCTGGATACTAACCGGAATGCCATTATCGCCAACCTGTTCTACATGAATAATATCATTCATGATATCCTTTATATTCATGGGTTTGATGAATTGGCGGGTAATTTTCAGGAAAATAATTACAACAACGGTGGCGAAGATGGCGATTACGTCAGAGCGGAAGCACAGGATGGGGGCGGATTAAACAATGCCAATTTCTCTACTCCGGATGATGGATCACGCCCCAGGATGCAGATGTATTTGTGGAATAACAGCAGACCTTCCTTTTTGAAAATCAATACACCTGTACTGCTCAACAATCAATTTGATGCTCCGGAAGCAACATTCGGCCCAGATATTACTGCTCCTTTTTCAGGCAAATTGGTGTTGGTGAATGACGGAATTGGTGATCCAACAGATGCCTGCGAAGCCATCCTGAATCCGGCAGATTTATTAGGTAATATCGCAGTAATGAACAGGACCAGTTCCTGTACTTTTATCAGCCAGGTGAACGCAGCAGAAATGGCAGGTGCCGTCGCCGTGATACTTTGTAATAATATCCTTTCTAATCCATATTCCATTAATGAACCTGGCTCAACAACCATACCCGGATTATTAATTTCAAAGATTAATGGCGATTCACTCAAAGCGCATCTCGCAGCCGGTATCGAAGTGAATGGAACTATTCACCCCCGATTTAAAATCGATGGTTCGCTGGATAATGGTATTATTGCGCATGAATTCGGTCACGGACTCTCTAATCGCCTGACTGGTGGCCCCTCTAATTCAGGTTGCTTGGGGAACGGAGAACAAGGAGGAGAAGGCTGGAGCGACTGGTTAGCACTTATTCTGACGATCGAACCTAATGATGTTAGTAGTAACCCTCGCGGTATTGGAACCTTTGCGTTAAGTGAGCCAGCATTGGGCCCGGGAATCCGACGGTTCCCTTACTCGACAAATATGTCGGTTAATGCGCAGAACTATGATGACATGGCCAGCAACACGCAAGTTCATGCTATTGGCGAAATATGGGCGCAAACGCTTTGGGATCTTACCTGGAAACTGATAGATGCAGAGGGCTTTGATCCGGATTGGTTTAATGGAACATCTGGGAATAATGTGGCGATGCGCCTGGTGATTGAAGGTATGAAATTGCAGCCTTGCCTTCCGGGCTACCTGGATGCCCGGGATGGTATCCTTGCTGCCGATGCATTGCTGTATAACAATGCTCACCGCTGTATCATTTGGGAGGCTTTTGCTGGAAGGGGAATGGGCTTCGATGCTGTTCAGGGATCTTCAGCAGATGCAACTGATCAAATCGCGGGTTATGATATTCCAAATTTTTGCAAAACCCCTGTTGCTCCACCCACTGCCAACTTTGGGGTGGATATTGTCGAATCCTGCCTCAGTACCTTTACGTTCAATGATTTATCCACGGACCTCCCACAATACTGGGCCTGGGATTTTGGCGATGGCTCCACCAGTGATGCCCAAAGCCCAACACATATTTATATAGTCCCGGGTACCTATACTGTGGTACTAACAGTCACGAATTCATTAGGTGTTTCTAACCATAGCCAAACCATTAGTTATTTCCTTGAACCGGCACCAACGGTATCGGGAAATACCACCGTCTGTGCCGGGAATGCCACTACACTTACAGCAGGTGTGCAACAGGGCTACACCGCCAATTGGTTCGCCAATGGTGTGTTACTGGGTACAGGTACATCCTTTACGACTGCGAATTTGGTCAATACCACGACTTTTGCTGTTCGGCAATTTGACAATATCCCCAATGGCAAGGTGGGCCCATCCACCAATACCATCGGCAATGGCGGCAATCAAAGCTCCGGACCGGAAGGACGTCTGCTTTTTGAAGCTATCGAACCGTTTTTTTTAAAAACGGCCTTTGTATATGCAAAAAATGCAGGTAACAGAACGTTCAAATTGTACAACGAAAATAATGAGGTTATTCAAACCGTAACTGTTGCAGTTCCCGACGGACCAAGCAGGATTACCTTAAACATGATCATTCCGGCACCTGGAAAATACAGTATTGGTAACGCGGCCCAAAACCTTTACCGGAATTTTGGTGGCGTCAGTTATCCTTATACCATTGATAATGTCGTGCGTATTTACCAGTCGAATTATGCTGCTAATCCAACCGGGTTTTACTTCTACCTGTACGATTGGGAGGTGACTTTCTGTTTCAGTGCCCCGGCTCCCGTTACCGTTAATGTAACGCCGGGACCAGTTGCCAATTTTGTGGCGGGAATAAATGACCTCACTGCACAGTTCAGCAATATCACTTCAGGTGCTGCGTCTTCTTTTTCCTGGAATTTTGGGGATGGATCGCCTGTTTCCGGACAATTGAATCCAACACACACTTATGCTGTTGCGGGTACGTACACTGTGTTACTGACGGTTTCTAACGGCACCTGTTCCAGCAGTTATGAGCAAATTATTGTTGTAGGATCAAGCGGAGTGACCGATTTAACGGAAGAATCGGGCATGCGCGTTTTCCCTAACCCGGCTACCGACGAAGTCAATATTGAATTTGTTAAGGCATTTACCGGAAAGGTATTGATCGAGGTTTCCGACGAAACCGGTCGTATAGTCATTACCCAAAAAATGGCACCAGCCGCTAAGCAAGCACAATTACGCACAGGCAATCTTGCCGCAGGCGTATACTATGTACGGGTAAAAGGTGATGATGGAACTGCAGTACGGAAGATTACAGTGATCGGAAAATAGTGTTGCGAGAAAAAACGAAGTAAAAAAGAGCCACCCTGGTTTCAGGGTGGCTCTTTTCATTCCGGGGGGGGTAGAATAATCTACTTACTTTTTTTCTTGTTGTCTTGCAGAATTGCCGCTCCACCCGGTTTTTCATCCAACGGGATATTTTGGTTCGGTAAAGTATCAATTGGACCCGTTCGCGGTTTTAATGTTTCTGCAGCAGCAAGCGATTGCGCAACTAAACTGGTGTTTTTCATCTTTTCTTCTAGTTTTATCCGGTCAGGCTGGATGTACCCGCGCAGGTATTTTTCGATCATCAGACTGGCCATAGGTGCCGCATAGGATGCTCCCCATCCTGCGTTTTCAACATAAACCGCGATGGCGATTTTAGGATTGTCTTTGGGAGCAAATGCGAAAAATACACTGTGGTCTTCGCCGTGGGGATTTTGGCTAGTACCTGTTTTGCCACAAACGGCAATATCCGGAATAGCGGCAATCCGTGCAGTGCCCCTCAGGACACATTGTGACATTCCCTCTATCACAAGTTGACAAGTGCCCGGACTTATGCCTGTTTGGTTTACTTTTTTGTAAAGCTCCGGAATATTAGTACCATCTTTAAATGCCTTGACTAAATGTGGGGCAATCCAGGTGCCTTTATTCGCAATCAGTGCCGCAAGGTTAGCCATTTGAAGTGTGGTAAGTTGCAATTCGCCTTGCCCGATACCCATTGACATAATAGTAGGGGAGTGCCAGCCGCCTAAACGTTTGGGATAAATTTTATCGTAGTAAGCGGTAGACGGAAGGTTGCCCGGATTTTCGTTGGGATAGTCAATACCCAACTGTTTGCCAAGCCCCATTTTGGAAGCGTACTCATCAAATTTTGTTAAACCTTCGCCAGCATTGCTGTAACCAAATTTATCAATTACGTTGCGGAATTCATTGAAATAGTAGGAATTACACGAGTAGGCAAGGCCATCCACCACATTATTGACTAAACCTCTGTGGTGACATTTGTACAGCCTGCCGCCATAGAAATAACCGCCACTGCAAAAATAATTCTGATCGGGGTTGAGCGTACCTTCCTCAATACCAATCATGGTCACTACCGTTTTGAAAATGGAGCCAGGTGGGTATTTAGCCATTACTGTCCGGTCGAAAAATGGTTTCAGTGGATCATTCAATAACCGGCTGAATACCTCGCCGCGGGTTTGCGTCATCATCAGCAAATTCGGATCGTAAGTGGGCGCACTCACCATGGCTAATATTTCTCCTGTAGTAGGTTCAATCGCCACAATACTGCCAGTCTTCCCCTGCATCAGCATTTCACCGTAGGTCTGCAAATCGATATCTATCGACGAAATCATGTCGTGCCCCGAAGTCGGCAGCGTATCGGAAGCTCCTTCCTGAAAAGGTCCGACGATTCGCCCCAAATTGTCTTTCAGCAGGAAGTTGACTCCTTTGGTGCCCCGCAAAAAGGTCTCATATTTTGTCTCAATACCTGCAGCCCCGATATAATCGCCGGAGGTATAGGAGTTATCGCGTTCGATATCGCGGTTGTCCACCTCATTGATATAGCCGAGCAG
>JBILHQ010000009.1:0-58164 GCA_044350415.1 Saprospiraceae bacterium
TGCGAGTTGCAGGCAAAGGCAAAAGCGGTGTCGGCCAGAGAAAAAGTAATGCCACCGTGGGCCACCCCGAACCCATTGAGCATATCGCGGCGGACGGTCATCCGCAGCGTACAGGTACCCAATTGGACATCAACAGGTATAATTCCCAGCCATTGGCTGAAGTGATCTTCCGCCATCATGCGGTGAAGAATTTGTTCCGGATTCATCATGCTGCGAAGATATGAAATGGTACTGGAATAAAGATCTTTTACGACCGGTAAGAAGCCACTGCGATAGTGGCAACGGATAACAGGGAACCGGCTTGTTCCAGGATCAAATTGCCGCAGGATTCCAGGGTTGCGCCTGTAGTGAGCACATCGTCTACCAACAAAATATGTTTGCCGGCGACAAGGGCTGGTCGGTCAATAACGAACACTTCACCCACGCTCTGGAAGCGTTCCACGCGGTGTTTATGGGTTTGTGATTCAGTAAACTGCCTGCGGGCCAACACATTTCCCAAAACGGGTATTTGCATAGATTCTGCCAATCCCAGGGCGAAAGCCATACTTTGATTGTATCCTCGCTGCCGTTCTTTGGCAGGATGAAGCGGCACAGGAACAATAGCATCGATTTGTTGATAATGGGGCGATTTGAACAATTCCCGTCCCAGTAACCGGCCCATTCGTTTACCGATTTCGGGCTGGTTACTGTATTTGAGATGGTGCAGCGCCCACTGTACTGGTCCTTTTTTAACGAAATAATACAAGGCCGTCGCTGTTTCCAGGTGTAATCGCCCCCAAAGACGCTCTGTCAGTTCATTGTTTTGCTCTGCATGAAAACCTGTCAATGTAATTTGAGTGCGGCAGCGAAAGCAAAAACATTGCTGCGCCGACGATGGCAATGAACTGCCACAAGCAACACATAATTCAGGATAAAGTAAATGGGAAAATGAATTCCACCACGCCATTGGCGTAGCCGGAAAACGGATCGGTAGTGACATGAAATGAAGTAGTAATTTTTACGATCAGGAAAAAGAAAGCATATCAACGAAATACCGAAGCCATTTATTGTGCAGCGCGCAAAAAAATTACGATTGATTCGATTTACGATTAGTAAAAGAACACCGCTTTAATTGACGATTAACACAAGTGTATTCATTCGAATCAATCGTAAATCAAAGAATATCTCTTGTACTAATCGTAAATCGAATCAATCGTAAATTACAAATGGATCGGTCTGTTTCCTGTAGCAACTAATGCAGCCTCTTTGAATGCCTCGGTATACGTCGGGTGAGCATGGCTGATACGGGCTGCATCTTCGGCCGATGCGCGGAACTCCATCAGGGCCACTGCTTCAGCGATCATATCGGCTGCACGGGCACCGACCATATGTACGCCGAGGATTTCATCGGTTTCTTTGTGAGCCAGTACTTTCACCATGCCATCGAGATCCATGCTGGCGCGTGCGCGGCCAAGAGCGCGGAAAGGGAATTTGCCGGTTTTATAGGGCGTGCCCATTTCCTTGAGTTGCTCCTCGGTATAACCTACCGCTGCTACTTCCGGCCAGGTATATACCACGCCCGGAATCAGGTTGTAATTGATATGCGGGTGCTGGCCAGCGATCGTTTCAGCGACAAATACCCCTTCTTCTTCCGCTTTGTGGGCAAGCATAGCCCCTTTGATCACATCACCGATAGCGTAAATACCGGGGACAATAGTTTCCAGGTGTTCATTCACCGGGATACGGCCTTTTTCATCGGCAGTAACACCGATATTTTCCAGGCCCAACCCATCGGTATAAGGTCGGCGGCCAATAGCCACCAGGCAATAATCGACATCGAAGGTTAATTTTTTCGATTCATCATCCCGGCTTTGCGCGGTTACCTTTACTTTTTTGGCTGATGCTTTCACTTCAGTGACTGCGTGACGCAGGTGAAATTGAATCCCCAGGTTTTTTAAAGATTTGGTGAGTTCCCGGCTGCAATCGCTGTCCATTCCTGCAATAATGCGGTCTAAATATTCGACCACATGAACTTCAGTGCCCAAGCGGGCATACACACTGCCCAGTTCAAGACCGATTACACCACCGCCGATCACCACCATACTTTTGGGTACAGATTCCAGATTGAGTGCCTCTGTACTAGTAATCACGCGTTTCTTGTCGTAATTAAATGCCGCCGGGACGATTGGTTTGGAACCCGTAGCAATGATGACTTTTTGCGCATTGATCATTGTCTCGGCGCCATCAGATCCCACCACCTTTATCAAATTGGCATTGACAAAAGAGGCATGTCCTGTAAAAACATCGATTTTATTTTTTTTCATTAAAAAATCAATACCCTTCACATTATCAAGTACCACACCCGATTTGCGACTAATCATTTGCGCCATATTGACCTTCAAGTCCTTTACGTCAATCCCGTGGGTTTCGAAAGTATGCTTGGCGTTGTGATAGTGTTCTGAAGAGTCGAGCAAGGCTTTGGAGGGAATACAACCAACATTGAGGCAAGTACCTCCAAGCGTGGAATAACGTTCGACAAGGGCAGTTTTCATGCCTAATTGAGCGCAGCGAATGGCTGCTACATATCCGCCCGGACCAGATCCGATTACGGTGATATCGTATTGCATAGATGAATTAATTTAAAGCGTCGCAAAGGTAAAGCAATGGTGAAACAATAACTCAAAAGTTATTGTTTCACCATTAGTGCCAGCATTTCTGGTATTTTATGCAATATGCTTACCTTTACCGCTTAATTTCTGAAATATTGAAAATTCGAACACTATGATAAAAATTCTCGCTAACGACGGTATTCATCCCGACGGGCGGCTTCTGCTCGAAGAAGCCAATTACATTGTTGATGAAGATAAGGTTTCTCAGGAGCAATTAATTCATAAAATTGTGGAATACGATGTACTTATTGTGCGGAGTGCCACCAAAGTAACCCGTGAAATAATTGATGCGGGTACAAAACTCAAGGTAATTGCCCGCGGTGGGGTCGGAATGGACAATATCGACCTTGAATATGCCCGCAGCAAAGGGATTCAGGTGTACAATACTCCCATGGCTTCGAGCCGTGCGGTGGCGGAACTCACGATAGGCCACATTTTTGCGTTGGCCCGGAAAATTCATCTCAGTAACCGCGAGATGATTGGCGGTGACTTCAAAAAACTCAAAAAAAATTACGAATCCGGTATTCAGTTGCGGGGCAAAACACTCGGGATTGTGGGCTTTGGCCGGATTGGACAAGAAGTTGCAAAAATCGGTTTGGGTGTTGGAATGAATATTGTTGCACACGACCCGTTTGTTACTGATGCGGTAATCGGCATTCAAATTAATATGTTCGAAGACATCGCCTTAAATGTAAAAATCCGTACGATTGAAATGGAGCGCGTGTTCAGGGAGTCCGATTTCATTACTTTCCATTTACCCGGCGGTTCCAAACCAGTGGTGGGCGCAACTGAACTGGCGACTATGAAAAACGGTGTTGTTTTAATTAACACGGCCCGCGGCGGCGTAATTGACGAAAATGTACTGCTGGAAGGATTAATCTCCGGCAAAGTAGGCGGTGCAGGTCTCGATGTATTTGAGAATGAGCCAACCCCCAAAGAGGGATTATTGAAGCATCCGAATGTATCCACCACGCCGCATATTGGTGCAAGCACTGTTGAAGCACAGTCTTATATCGGTATGGAATTGGCAGATAAAATAATTGCCTTCTTTGGTGACGATAAATAACTATATTAACGGTGCCTTTGCGCCGCCTTTGGGTGGACATTACTTAGATAATTTCAACCCAGCCACAGGACTCCGCTCCGGGTTTATTCCAGATTCCGGAGCGGAGGATGTTGAAATGGCCGTTACAGCGGCTAAGCAGGCCTTTCCGGCCTGGTCGGCCATGGACCCCGAACAGCGCCATGATATCCTTCGGGGTATCGCTGACGGTATTTTGGCCCGGCTCGACGAGTTTGCTGCCGCTGAAAGTGCCGACTCAGGAAAAACTATTCGTACTGCCCTAACGGTCGATATTCCCCGTGCGGCATTGAATTTTAAATTTTTTGCGACCGCATTGTTGCATTTTGCCAGCGAAAGCCATTACGTGCAAGGACAATCCATTAGTTTTACCCTGCGGCAGCCATTGGGCGTGGTGGGTTGTATTTCGCCATGGAACCTTCCATTATATCTTTTTTCCTGGAAAATCGCACCCGCATTAGCCGCCGGCAATTGCGTGATTGGCAAGCCTTCAGAGGTCACCCCTTTGACTGCCCACCTGTTGGCGGGCATCTGCAATGATGCCGGACTACCGCCGGGCGTACTCAATATCCTGCATGGCCTTGGGCCAAAAGTGGGTGCCGCAATAGTAAGTCACCCGGAAGTGAAAGCAATTTCGTTTACAGGAAGTACCCGTGCAGGGGCAGCAATTGCCAGCGTAGCCGCACCCATGTTCAAAAAATTATCACTCGAGCTCGGTGGCAAAAACCCCAATATTATCTTCGCCGATTGCGACTACGACAAAATGCTCGATACAACTGTTCGGTCCTCCTTTAACAACCAGGGACAAATATGTCTTTGTGGATCAAGAATTTATGTGGAGCGCTCCATTTACGAGCAGTTCAAAACTGATTTTGTCCAACGCATCAAAGCGATCAGGGTCGGTCACCCATCCGACCCCACCAGCGACCTTGGGGCGGTGGTCAGTGAATTACATTATAATAAAGTCCTGGGACATATTGCCGTTGCCCGGGAGGAGGGAGGAACAATACTTTGTGGCGGCCATGCCGTGCATCCGAAGGGCGAAGGTGCCGGGGGATGGTATATTGCTCCGACGGTGATTGAGGGATTGCCCCTTCACTGCCGCACTAATCAGGAGGAGATATTCGGCCCCGTGGTAACCATTCAACCTTTTAATACCGACGACGAAGCGCTGTTTTTGGCTAACGGCACCCCGTACGGATTAAGCGCGACCTTGTGGACCAACAACCTGCGGCGCACCCAGCGTTTTGCGCAGGAGTTGCAGGCGGGTATTGTATGGATAAATACATGGATGATGCGTGATTTACGCACCCCCTTCGGGGGGGTGAAAGATTCCGGAACAGGCCGGGAAGGCGGCTGGGATGCTATGCGCTTTTTTACAGATGCCAAGAATGTTACCAGCGCCATTTACGATTAAGTCGATTTACGATTCATACAAGATTATTACCATTACTACCATTTTTCGAGTATAGAAGCAATCTTGTATGAATAGCGTAAATCGGCTTAATCATAAATCGTAAATCCTTTAACTATACTTGTTCACTCGTTTTGCCAAAACGTCTTTCCCGGTTTTGATAACTAGCAATGGCTTCGAGGAGTTCTTTTTGGCCGAAGTCGGGCCAAAATACGGGTGTAAAATAAAGTTCGGCGTAAGCGATTTGCCAGAGCAGAAAATTAGAAATACGTGTTTCGCCGCTGGTTCGGATGAGCAGTTCAGGATCGGGAATACCCTGGGTACTGAGTGCATTTTCGAAATCAGTTTCGGTAATTTGATCGGGCGTAATATTTCCGGCTGCTACCTGCTCGGCCAAATGTCGGGCAGCCTGAAGAATTTCCCATTTAGCAGAGTAATTCAACGCCAGCACCAGGTTAATACGGGTATTATTTTTGGTGGTTTCCATACCCTCTTTCAAGGCATTATAGGTAGAGGTGGGCAAGGCTGCAATATTGCCGATCGCCAACAACCTGACACCGTTTTTATTCAGATCGCGGATTTCCCCTTTGATGGTTTCCACCAACAGGCTCATCAGCGCGGTTACCTCTGCGGGTGGACGGTTCCAGTTTTCAGTACTGAAAGCATACAGCGTAAGGTATTGCACCCCTACCTGGGCGGCGGCCTCCGTCACTTCCCGCACACTTTTCACACCACTTCGGTGTCCTAAGACCCGCGGCATGCCTTTTTGCTTGGCCCAACGCCCGTTGCCATCCATGATGATCGCGATATGGCGGGGAACTTTATCGGCAATAATATGCGGAAGAACCTGGGTTGAAACAGACATAAAAAACTGAAAAACTAAATGCTGAAGATTAAAAGCAATGGTAACAGAGGGTAAAGGTACGCAAAATTTAATTTTTAAAATGACTGGAAGAACGAGCCCCGATTCAGAGTATGTCTGACTGTATAAGCGGATGTTTTCATTTTTAATTTTATTTTTTAGTCATCACAATATAATTATTTATTTATTTTTAACTTTTTATTCTTCTTAAATATTTGATTGTTAAATATTTAAATATTTTTATGATAAAAAAATTTCCGACAAACTACTCTTTTTGTACAATACTGAAGATAACTATTGTGTTACATTTGTACGACTAAAGTAAGTATAAAGTCAATATTGCCATATATATATGCGTCTACTGCTACATTTCTACATTTTTTCAAGTCTGTTAGTTGCTGCTACCGGCGTTCCCGCACAGGCGCAATATTTATCGTCATGTGGTCTTAAATTGGAAGTGACGGCTATCGGAACTCACCTGATTGGTACGCTTCGGACTTCCTCGGGTGCTATTTGTTCTGCAGGCAATATTAAATGGTACGACGACAAAACAGAACAGTTGTTACAGGAGGGCCCTTTGCTGGATTATACATTGGCAAATTATGGTGATTATACCATTAAGGCTTTATTTCAAACAGAACTGCCAGGAAGCCAGTTTTCCTGTTCCGGCGAATTGAAACAGTACCTGCAAGTGGTTGAACCTACTTGTATGCAAATGTTTCTCAATGAGAACAGTGCGCTTTTCCCTAATATAAATGCCCAGGTTTGCGGATGTAACGGGACGACCTATCAGAATGAATTCGAAGCCCGGGCAGGAGGTGCCTCTTCCTGGTGGGCAGGCGATTGTTCTTCACAACCTTCCACCAGCACTTGCGGCTCTACAGAGCTTGGCGTTAATGTGTATGGGGGTAATCCCACTGACGGTTATTGGGTACAGTTCAGTAACCTGGCTGTCGGCAACTTCACCCATATTCAATTGGATTTTGGCGACAACTGTCAGTTATTCCAATCGCCTCAATGGACGACCAAGAATCACCACTACGCCAAAGGCGGTATTTATAAAGTCACATTAACTGCCTGGAATATCAACCAACCCGGCTGTGTATCCTCTTACACCAAAATATTCTCTACTGATGCCCTCAGTTTAACCAATGCCAGTGTACCCGCCAGCTTTGACTATGTAATGCCGGGAGATGCCAATGGCGACGGCAAAGCAGATGCTTACGATATTCTTCAGGTGAGTCAGGGATATGGTAAAAATGGGTCGCCCCGTCCTGAAGCCAGCAATGACTGGGCCTTCCAGTATGCTCCCAATTGGTCGCAAATAACCACTAAAGGCATCAACTACAAACATATTGATGCCAATGGTGACGGTTTTATTAATGAATTTGACACCGAGCCACTGGAATTGCATTACCAGCCTGTTGGGCCTCTTTTTCCCCAAACATTTAAGTCCGGGGTTCCCCAATTTTATACCCGCTTTGTGGAGGACACGCTATATCTTGACCCAGCTCACCCAGACCAGTTGGAGATCAATGCAGAAATAATGATTGGAAGCGCTGATCAGCCCGTTATGGACTTATATGGCGTGGCATGCGCTTTAAAGTATCCTGAATTTGTGGCACATGATCCAACCATGTTTTATGACCCTTCCTTTTTTGGATCGTCCAATTATATCCTTTCACTGGGTCGCGACAACCACGATATTCAACAATTTGACCTGGGTTTTGCCCGCAAAAACGGTGCTGGAACCACTGGGTATGGCCGGATTGCGAAGCTCACTTTTCGCGCCGACTTTATCATCATTATCGATATTATCGACCGCGCTGAATCTGATGTATTAGCATTTACCATTCCGGTGGAAGGCATTCGGGCGGTTGATTCTGCCGGCAATGTGATCGCCTTGAGCCCGACGGATACGCCTGATACCCTATGGATAAAAAATATCGGCAGTGTTTCTAAAGTCAATGAATTACTGCTGGAAAACGAAGTGCGGATTTTCCCAAATCCGACAACAGATAAAGTTAATCTGCAAACCGGCGATCTGCATGTCCAATCTATTACTATAGTGAACACACTGGGCCAGGCAGTTCAACAGATGACGCCAACATTCGGTCAAAAACCAACCCAAATTGATGTACGTAATTGGTCGTCAGGCATGTATACTGCGCGGATTACTTCCGATAAGGGAGTGGTGGAAAAGCAATTTATAGTTCAGTAAAATACAGCATCACAACATTTCGAAATAAAACAACCTTTCCGTCTCTTTCCCGAGGATCTGGCCCCGGCCATTGCATGTAAAAGTATGTAATGGTTGGGGCTTTTGATGTTAATATTCAAAATAAAACATCCCTCCCCCTTCTCCCGAAGCCCATCCTCTTCCATCTAGTACAAAAACATCTGTAAAATTCACTTCCGATGGCGCTTCTTTTACAGGCGACCAGGAATCGCCACCGTCTTCAGTATGCCAAAACAAGCCTGCTTCTCCCACCACCCAACCTTCGGTTGCCGAGGAGAACCAAATACTTTTGAACCGCTGGTAACGGGGTTTTACAGCACCACCCTTTCGGATTTCCTGCCAGGACTGCCCTTCATCGGTGGTCTTTAAAATAGTGCCGTTGCGGCCACAGATATAACCGATTTTCTGGGACGGAAAATGAATAGCTGTGAAAAAATCACCAGTATTCTCCAGTCTGGTCCAGGTGTATCCACCATCATCAGAGCGAAGAACCCAGCCCATTCCACAGGCATGCCAGGTTTTTTCAGTAGTCGACCACACCGCTTGTAACTGATTGGGAAACAACTGTGTGGTATCTAAAACCCAGAAATACTCCGGCCCCAGTGTACGCAGTTCACCACCGCCGAAACTTTCACCGCTGACGATGACCGATTGTTGAGCATTGCGCATAAAACAGGCGCGGTGCCAGCGGTAATCTTCCCGAAACAAGTACCAGCCCGTTTTATCCGGCGGCCGCTCAAAGCCCCTCCCGGCTTGCCCCACTGCGTATGCCCTACCGCTCGAATCTGCCATCACACATTCGAGGGAATAACCAGTAATCGAATCTGTAAGCCACGTATTGCCACCATCAAGCGTGGACAACATACAGCCGCTTTCCCAGGAAATTCCACCTGCCGCAAATCCACGCAGGGAATCCGCAAACCACACGGAATTAATATCCATGGCCACCGGAATAGTTTGCTCGCGCCAGATACGCAATGAAACGGGGTCTTTCCGGCAGGAAAAAATGCTGATAACGCATAGAAAGCCCGCAACGGTGGGTATTATCAAAAATTTACTGTTGCTGTTGCGCATGATCGACAGACTGTTGAGCGCTGCTAGTTTTATTAATTTGGAGGGCATTATGTTCTCTGAATACGTGCCCATCTTCATAACCTACGGATAAATATACTGCCACGCCTTTAAACGTGCCTTTCACCGGCGTGCAGTCTATAAAACTATGTCCTACACTTAGGGTCACGTGGGTATCAGTCACCACTACATTATTCGTAGGATCGACGCCAATCCAGCCAGCACCAGGCAACCAGGCTTCCACCCAAGCATGTGTAGCACCTTCGCCGCGCAAACCGTTTTTATTCAGACAAATATACCCACGCACATAATGCGCCGGAATACCTGCTATCCGCAAAATTTGTGACAAAATATACGCAAAATTCTGACAAACACCAGAACGGTGGGCCAGGATTTCATCCAAGGTGGTTTCTATATCAGTTATACCTGGAATATAGTGAAAAATTTCGAAAACATGGGCCATACTATTCATAAGACTGGCATAAGGCGAGCGGTCGGACTGGTAACAGGGTCGAAAGAGAAAATCCGTTCAATGCCTTCTTCATTCGAGTACACTGCAAAAGTAACGTCCGATTCATGAATAATTTACCCGCCAAAGCCTCTTTTTGGGCAATAGTTGCGGCTGGCGTGCGCGACAAATGGTCGTAAACCGTTTGGTATTGTGTTCGAACTTTTCCGTCATCGCACATTTCGTCCCAGAATACTAGCCTGACATTGCATTCACTAAAAATATCATCTGACATACGCAAATGTTGGTTTTACCGGTGCAACATTAAGAACTTTTCAGGTAATCCAGTATTTAAAAGAACATTGTTTTGGAATAAACCATTTGCTTTGTCTAAAGTATAGATTTGCCAAATTTATTTCTAATAATTGCAGGTTTAACTTGTATGTTTGCCATCATAAATCTATATTATTATACATTCTTTATGTCAGCACTGTTTCAGCGTCTTTGTTATGTAATGGCACTTTTGGGGCTAATTGGCACCAATAGTATTGCTCAGCAAACCTTTCCCGTAGCCGCTCTATCCGATGAGCGCGCCGAAATATTTGCGTTTACCAATGTCACCATTTACACCGATTATAAAACGAGGGTGGAAAATGCAACGTTGCTGATCAAAAGCGGTAAAATTGTGGCAGCCGGTGCCAATGTGGTGCTGCCAAAGGGTGCCGCAGTGACTGATTGCAGTGGCAAAACGATCTATCCCGGGTTTATCGATATATACGCAGGGAGTTACGGTATACCGCAGGGCTCACCGTCAGCAGGTGGCTTTCGCTCGCGCGCCCAGCAACCTTATTCTTCTAAATCAGGTCCTTACAGCTGGAATGAGGCGATCCGGCCGGAGTTCAGTGCCGCAGGGAACTTTAACCCCGACTCCAAGGCATCGGATGAATGGCGTAAACTTGGTTTCGGAGCGTTGCTTGCTCACCAGGCCGACGGCATCGCGCGCGGAACAGGCGCACTCGTGTTGCTCACCGACGAGCGGACGCACGAAAACATCATGATTCCAGCTGCTAGCAGCCATTTCTCATTTCGAAAAGGCACGAGCAAGCAGGACTACCCATCTTCATTGATGGGTTGTATCGCATTGATCCGCCAAACCTATTACGACGGGCAATGGTACCAAACGGAAGGTCGAAAAACAGAATACAATGCCTCTATGGAGGCATGGAACAGCACGCTTGGCCTGCCCCAAATTTTTGAAGCCAGTGATAAATTAGATGTATTGCGTATTGCTGCTATTGCAAAAGAATTCAATACCAGTTATTTAGTCAAGACAGCAGGTGATGAATACCAGCGCATCGACGAAATTAAGGCATCAGGGCAAAAACTAATCGTACCACTCAACTTTCCAACTGGTTTCGATGTGCGCGACCCGTACGATGCACAAAATATTTCGCTGCGCGAATTGAAGCATTGGGAAATGGCCCCCTCCAACCCCGCCCGCCTTGAAGCAGCAGGTATTGCCTTTGCATTGACGACTGCCGACCTGAAGGATAAATCCAAATTTATGGCCAATCTCCGCAAAGCGCTGGAATACGGCCTTACCAAAGAAACTGCCCTCAAAGCACTCACCTTCGAACCGGCACAGATGCTGCGCTGCTACGATAAAATCGGCAGCCTGGAACCCGGGAAAGTGGCCAATTTCTTCATTAGCTCTGGCGATATTTTTGATGCGGATGTCAAAATATTCCAGACCTGGAGTATGGGGAAGTCATTCGTATATAAAGATTTTAATGAGGTTATTCCTCCCCGTTTGTTCGGGACATATTCCCTTGCCATAGCAGGCGAAAAAACACAACAACTGGTTATCCAGCAGAAAAAAGGCAGCACTGACGCCTTTTTATGGAATGCCGACAGTTCCAAAACAAAGGTTAATTTTGACTTTCGCAAAGACCAGGTCAACCTGAGTTATTTGCAGGATACTCTGTCGAAAAAAAACGTAGTCTTATCAGGCTTGTTTGCTCCCAATCCAACCTCCAAATTATCTACAGCCTCAGGAAAAGGCACTTGGCCCGATGGCCGCTCCTTCGACTGGAGTGTGCAACAAGTCACTATCGCATCGCCCAAACCACCCACCAAACAAAATCCGGTTAAAATAACCGAAGCAGGTGAAATGATTACGCCATTTATTGCTTTTGGGCAAAAATCGGCACCCACTGCAGGAATATTTCTGGTGAAAAATGCTACCGTATGGACCAACGAAAAAAGTGGTATTCTTGCCAATACCGATGTATTAGTAACCAACGGGAAGATTACCAAAATCGGGCGCAATTTACCCGTGCAGGACAACGCTACCGTGATTGATGGAACCGGCAAACACCTCACTGCCGGTATTATTGATGAACACTCCCATATCGCTATTGCCCGTTCGGTCAATGAAGGCACGCAAGAATCCACCGCGGAAGTGCGTATCGGTGATGTGCTGGATTCTGAAGACCAGGATATTTATCGCCAATTGGCCGGAGGGGTCACCTCCAGCCACCTGCTGCATGGCTCTGCTAATCCGATCGGCGGACAGACGCAACTCATCAAATTACGTTGGGGGGCAGCGCCGGAGACCTTGAAATATGCAGGATGGCCAGGTTTTATAAAATTTGCCCTGGGAGAAAACGTCAAACAAAGCAACTGGGGCGAAAATGGCCGCACCCGTTATCCGCAAACCCGCATGGGTGTCGAGCAGGTCTACGTGGATTATTTCACCCGGGCAAAGGAATACCTCGATCTGCAAAAGTCGGCCAAGCCATATCGCCGCGATCTCGAATTAGACGCGCTGGGAGAAATTTTAGAAAGCAAAAGGTTCATCACCTGTCACTCGTATGTACAATCGGAAATCACCATGCTGATGCGGGTGGCCGAACGATTTGGTTTTAGGGTCAATACATTTACGCACATCCTGGAAGGCTATAAAGTGGCTGATAAGATGGCCAAGCACGGCGCAGGCGGCAGTACTTTTTCCGATTGGTGGGCATATAAGATGGAAGTAAAAGAAGCAATTCCATACAATGCAGCGATCATGCATCGTCAGGGCGTGGTGGTTGCTATCAACTCTGATGATGCAGAAATGGCGCGTCGCCTCAATCAGGAAGCGGGAAAAACCGTGGAATACGGTGGCTTAAGTGAGGAAGATGCCTGGAAAACGGTGACCATCAACCCCGCTAAACTCCTGCGCATCGACGATCATGTGGGTAGCATCCGCGCAGGAAAAGATGCTGATCTGGTCCTGTGGGACAATAACCCGCTGTCGGTATACGCTAATCCCCAAACCACCTGGGTCGATGGCGTCCCGTATTTCGACCGCAAAGATGATGCCCAACGCCGGGAAGCGGTGCGTACAGAACGCGCCCGCATCATCCAAAAATTACTTTCTGAAGGGAAAGGGGGCGCAGGAGGTGAAAAGCCTTCGGGACAGAAAGGGCATTACCACTGTGATAGTGAAACGGATGAAGGTTAATGAGGGGTCACCATTTTTCAGTCCATCAGGAGTAACGAGGCAAAACGGCAGGTGATGCCGTGGCATTTTTTAAAAAATATTTGTAAAAAAGAACGGCTATTCATAGGCCCGCAAACGAGCATTTGAACTACAATAACGAATTAACAATGTAAAATGTCCATCCTGATAGTATCGCTCTGCATCGGCCTGCTGGTATTGATGATTACCTGGGGTAAAATCACACCCTTCCTGGCATTTTTAATCACCAGTATCGTGGCGGGTTTGCTACTGGGTATCCCCATTGAAAAAATTCCGGGTTCTTTGGAAAAAGGGATTGGCGGAACGATCGGCTCGCTGTTGGCAATTGTCTCCATGGGGGCCATGTTCGGCAAATTAGTTTCCGAAAGCGGTGCTGCACAGCGTATCACCGCTGTACTCATGAAGACCTTTGGCGAGCGGTATATCCAATGGGCGCTGATGGTTTCGGGGTTCATCATCGGCATTCCGTTATTTTACAATGTCGGATTTGTACTGCTGGTACCGATGGTCATTTCAGTATCGTACAGGTATAAGGTTCCTGCCGTTTATATCGGTATTCCTTTACTGGCATCACTCTCGGTGACGCACGGTTTTTTACCACCACACCCCTCCCCTTCTGCATTGGTACCGCAGTTTGGGGCCAGTATGAGTAAGACATTGATTTACGGTTTTATTATTGCGATACCGGCTGTTATTTTGGGTGGCCCCATTTTTGCCCGAACCCTGAAAAATATCCGCTCCCTGCCCCTGGACGTATTTAAGCCGAAGGAAATACCCGAAGCGCAACTACCGAGCGCTGCCAATAGTTTTCTATCTGCATTGTTGCCCGTATTACTGCTCGCCTTTTCCACCACTTTACCCTTTTGGGCGGGGGACAACCAGGGATTAAAAAACATATTTTCCTTTTTAGGCGACCCGACCATCGTGATGTTAATAGCCTTATTAATAGGTACTTATACCCTGGGTATTGCCCTTGGCTCCACTGTAAAAGACCTGATGAACAAGTATGTGGATGCCGTAAAAGATATTTCATTTATCCTCCTGATTGTAGCTGGTGCCGGTGCGCTGAAACAGATATTTGTCGACAGCGGCGTCAGTGCGACTATTGGTGAAATGCTCAAAAGTTTGCCTTTGAACCCATTATTATTAGGCTGGCTGATTGCTACCATTATCCGCGTTTGTCTGGGCTCGGCCACCGTGGCCGGGCTTACTACCGCCGGAATTATCGCCCCGGTGGTACTGGCTGGTGATGTCGATCCCAACTTAATGGTACTGGCCGTGGGGGCAGGCAGCCTGATGTTTTCCCATGTCAATGACTCTGGCTTCTGGCTGTTTAAGGAATACTTTAACCTGAGTTTGAAAGACACCCTTCGCTCCTGGTCCATGATGGAAACCATCGTCGGAACTGTAGGATTGATTGGGGTATTGATACTGGACCAGCTTTTGTAAATCGTAAATCTGAAACATGCGTTATACTTATTTTCTAATTTCGTTTTGCTTTTTTTTCCACAACTGCGCTCCTAAAATGAGCACTGACGGACTCGTTACGCTTTACGTCGGCACCTACACCCAAAAAGAGGGGCATGTGGACGGCAAGGCACAGGGTATTTACCAACTAAAATTCAACTCAACGACTGGACAAATCACCGTTGCCGACACTATCACCGGAATGGTCAATCCGTCGTTCCTGGCCTTAGCGCTGGAAACTGGCATGCTGTACGCGGTGAATGAAAAAAGTCCTAGCTCCGAAGGATTAGGCCAGTTGGAGATTTACGACATTCACCCGGAGCAATTTGGTACAAAAATGCGCTCGCTGAGTACCGGCAGCTATGCACCATGTCATGTGGTGCTCGATAAAGCCCGGAAAATAGCGGTAGTGGCCAATTATGTGGGTGGTACGGTAGCCGTATTTAACCTTGCCGCAGGAAAAGACAGTTCTCCGCAATATATTCACTTCGACAAGGTGCCCAAAACCAGTTCCAGGCAGGAGGATTCACACCCGCATAGTGCTATTTTTAGCGCGGATGAAAAGTATGTCTATGTGACCGATCTCGGCACCGATCGCGTGATGATATTCAAGTATGACCAGGAAAAAGTTCAGCTCGTTCCCGGCACAGTGCCTTTTGTAGAAATGCCCGACGGCTCGGGGCCGCGCCACACCGTCTTTTCTCCCGACGGTAAATTGTTGTACGTGCTCAATGAGTTAAGCAATACTGTAGCTGTAATGGAAGTAGTGGCCGATGGTGCTTTAAAACAACAGCAACTCATCGCTACCCTGTCCGAAGGCTATACCGGCAATAGTAATGCTGCCGATATACACCTGTCGAAAAACGGCAAAATGCTGTATACCTCCAACCGTGGGTCAAATACCATTACTGTATTCAAGGTGGATGAGAAAGGCAACCTGCAAAGTGTCGGCCAGGTAGATACCCACGGAACCATTCCCCGCAACTTTCACCTCACCAATGATGGTAAGTGGATGATGGTCGCCAATCAAAATTCCGGAAATATTGCGCTTTTTGATTTGACAAAAGGTGATTTGCCAGTATTTGTGAGCAGTACAGCAATAGGAACGCCAGTGTGTATTGTGGAATAATCAAAACTTGTGCAAAAATAAGACATTTATGCAATATACCATTCAGGACATTGAGCCATTCGATATCGTACCCGGTTTTCATGCCCGGATGATACACACAGACTCCCTGACGATTGCTTTTGTGGATATCGAAGCGGGCGCGACCCTACCCGAACATGCGCATATTCACGAGCAAATCACCAATATGCTGGAAGGCGAATTGGAAATGACCATCGGAGGTAAAACCAGTCGTTTCAGCGCCGGACAATCGGTGGTAATCCCTTCGAATGTACCACACTCGGGCCGGGCCATCACGGCCTGTAAAGCGATGGATGTGTTTACGCCGGTTCGGGAGGATTTTCGGGCGAAAAAGGTGAATTATTGATTGGTAACTACAGAAAGGCTGTGATCCGTAATTGCCTTATCCCATACAACTCCTCCTCAAACACCATCCAACGCACAACATTTCCTGTCGTTAAATACTGATTGTCAGTATATTGCGGCAAAAAATACTGCTGTTTCCCTTTGTTAGAAACTTTAAAATACGCCATCCCTTTGGGCGCTACCAGTTTGTAATACCGCGCTTCAATATTTTTGTAGTTGGGGTAATCGAGTACGGTATCATAAATCGAATAATTGAAAAAAGTCATTGACACCGGTCCATCAGTGATCGTTTGTCCGCTTTGCAATTCACCGTGGTGGAAGCCAATAGGCGAACCCGGATTAAAATCGGGATGGAGATGCGTAAAAGTGGAATCCGCTTTGGCGAGCGTTTCATCAGTGCAGCATTGCCACACCTCGGGCAGCGCGCGACCTTTATCGAGCAATAAATACTTGTAATTGCTGTACGGGCCGGTGCGCACTGCCACGGAGCGGCTTTTGGAAATGGCCTTTTCCACGGCTTCATTGTAGGTTTCGTTGAGGTAATAAGGCGTGAGTTCATCTAATTCTTTTCTTTTGAGAAAATTATCGTCGTGAAAAATTTTAATTTTTTTTCAATGTTCAACGTTATTGGGTCGAAGGAAATAAATTCATCAGACAATATTAACGTCAGCAAACTATCCGACTCCCACACAAAACCCGGTGGGGACGCAGCGCTTCTTTTGGGCAAATCCACCTGCCGCATTATTTTCCCGTTTGGATCGAGGCATACCATCGTATACACCATCGATGCAACAGGATCTTCCAGGTTGCAGGTGAGTACATAAAGGTGCTGTTTATCCGGCGCAATGGTAAATGTATACGGAAGAAGCCCCTGAGGAAATATCACTTTTTTTACCTGGAATACAGGATTACTCCATGCCGGGAAATGCGGAATTTCAGGATAAGGCTCCCCTTTTTGAGGATTGCGCTTGCGGCCAAAAAGCAGAGAAAGCAGTGACATCAGTTTGAATTTATGGTACTCTGATCATTCAACATATTTTAACCGAAGGTGGGCCGCACAGATCATCCTGCAAAATTTGATTGCACGAAGCGTACCCGAACTGCGATAAGGTGCTGTGGAGAAGATTTAAGGCTATCTTTGCCGGACTGGACTTGTCTCAAAAAATAACACCTGTCAATATGCGTATTACCTTCTTTTTCACGCTGCTATCGCTATTTGCAAAGCCTCTCTGCGCACAACTCCCTCAAACTGCCGGGGTCAAGCAATTCCACGGCCGTCCCACCCTTTTTGTCAATGACAAGCCAGAAGTGCCTGCCTTTTACGCACTCACGCATGCTACAGGCGGGCGCTGGAGCTGGGAAGAAGTACCTTCCCGCAACCTGCATGAATTCTGCAAGGTGGGTATCAAACTGTACCAGGTCGACTTATACCTCGAAGATATTTGGTACAAGGACGTCGACACCCTTGATATTGCAAAAGCCCAACGGCAGGTGCGCGGGGTGCTCGACCAATGCCCTGGTGCCAGTGTGGTCATCCGTTTTCATACCAATGCACCGTTCTGGTGGAACGAGCAGCACCCCGAAGAACGCACGGAATATGCAAATGGCCCGGTAGATACCGCACTTCATGCGGGGCCACCTTTTCACAATGAAGATTTTGACCCCAAAAGGGCATTTCGCGCCAGTTTGGCTTCCGAAAAATGGCGAACGGAAGCAGGTGCGCGCCTGAAGGAATTTTGTATCAAACTGTCCAAAACCAAAGAAGGCAAATCGGTTATTGGGCTGCATATTTCAGGGGGCATTTACGGGGAATGGCATTATTGGGGATTTATTGAACACGATCCCGATACCGGCCCGGCCATGACCCGCTACTTCCGCCAATGGCTCCGCAAAAAATACGGCTCCGACGACGGCCTCCAAAAAGCCTGGGGAAGTAAAAAATATACCCTGAAAAATGCAACAGTCCCCAATACCACCGAACGGATGCGTACCCAGGACGGCATTTTTAAAGACCCCGCAGTGGAGCAACGCGTGATGGATTATTGCCGGGCCCAGCAGGAAGTGGTAGTCGAAAATATAGAATATTTTTGTCATATTCCTAAGAAATACTGGGGACGGCCCTTGATCATCGGCGTGTTTTATGGCTATCTCCACATGACTTTTAATCGCCAAACAGTGGGTGGGCACCTCCTCGTGGAACGCATCATGGATTGCCCTGACATCGACTATATCGCGGCGCCACAAACCTATTGGGAGGATACCCGAAAAGCAGGCGGCAGTGGTTTTTCAAGAGGCATCATCGAATCGGCTTTGTTACACCACAAACTCTGGATGGATGAAATCGACAATGGTTACCTCCATCCTGATAATGCGGTAGAAAACATCCGGTACAAAGAGCGCTACGACACTACCTATCACGCGGTATTGGAACGCTGCACGTGGCTCCCGCTCATGCGCGGTATCGGTTATTGGCTTTACGATTTTGGCCTGGCCAAAGGTTTCGGCTGGTGGGACAATCCCCGATACCGGGAAACCATTAAACGACAGAAAGTCTTTTTTGAAAAACGATTGGAACAACCCTATCAATCCAAAGCAGATGTCCTGTTTGTGTGGAGTCAGGAGTGCTTTTATTATGTACAACCTGCCTGGTCGCCTATCTCCGAACAAGTACTCGATGTGACCTCCGAACAGGCTATGCGCGCGGGAGCGGTGATCGACCACATCTATGATTTCGATCTTGGCCGCGTGTCATTGGATCAATACAAAGCAGTGGTTTTCATGAATGTATATTACGTGAGTCCGGAGCGGCGCAGTTTTATTCAGGAAAAAGTATGCCAGCACAACCGCACCGTCGTCTGGAATTACCTCATCGGATACACCGATGGCACTGGCCTGAATTTGAAAAATGTAGAAGATTTAACCGGCATTCTCCTGGAACGAGCCCCTGATTTGGAAACCCGGAAAGTGGAACCGCTTAAAGCACCATTAAAACCTTTTGTGGTGGTGCGGGACCTGGCAGCAACCCCCATACTGCATACTCCTTCTATTGATTTGATCACGGCGGCTAAAAAAACAACCCCGCAATATACTTCCGTGATATATACCGTTCCCATCAGCAACCAGGCTGAATTCCGGGAAATATTCCGCGCTGCTGGCTGCCATATTTACAATGAAACCGGCGATTTTGTATACGAAAATTCAGGGCTGCTACTGTTTCATACCGCAACAGCCGGAAAACACAGTGTCGCCCTGCGCAACGGTACAATGATAGAGATCATTACCACTGGTCCGGCTACAAAATTGATGGATGCGGAAAGCGGGGTTATTAGTTATGAACTATAAGTTATGAGTTATGAGTTTTATAGCGTGAACCTTAGCGTGCGATTTAACGTGAACTTTAGTGTGTACTTTAGTGTGTACTTTAGTGTGTACTTTAGTGTGTACTTTAGTGTGTACTTTAGTATGGATAGGAAGTAGTGCTATTCCTCTTTCTGATTTATTTACTTACTTTCTCTCTCAATAATTTTCCCGTATTCCTTAAGCGACAATTTGAACGTATGTCCCTGATAGAGTACATAATCATAAAAAGCAAAGGTATCCTTCATACTTGTTATTTTTATCCTGTATTCAATATTTGATGTGTCTATCGACGTGTCCGTAGTATCCAGTGTGTATTTTTTGTCTAATAATACTCCTTTTAGTGTTACTGAATCAGTAGCGTATACACCATACGAGGCAACCTGCATGACTCCTTCCCTGGAAAACGGGAGTTTTATCGTTAATAAATCTCCTTTGTGACATAACTTGTCACTTGTCTTCATATTGATGATTTCTGAGAACAGCATACGTTCGTATGCTGTTTGTTCTATTTGTAAATGATTTTGATATGAACGCACGACCTCTTGTCGTGCAGTTTCTAAATCTATACGTTCTCCGTTTAGGTAATGATGATAGGTAAATAAGTATTTGTAATAGTCGGTGTCTCTGAAAAATTGGGCAGTCGCACTGTCTGGCGAGCCTGAATAAAGAGTGCTAAAATATAACTTGTGAAAAGTTGGAATTGGATCATCGGGGTACTCAAATATGGCGTCTTTCAGAGCGTTTTTAAAAAATGACAATTCTGTGGCCGGTGCTTTTTGATTTACTTCCTCAAAAAACATCATCAAGCGTTTGTCTGGCACTGGATTGCAGCCGGATATCGCAATGAGGGAAATAATTGTTAAAGCGTATTTCATTTTTGTGTTGTTTTTGGAAAAAGCGTTTATCTCCAAGCAATTTCTACATATTTGTAATACAAAAAACACAAGGTTGTGTGATCCAAATCATATTTTTCATCCTTTATTCTTGCACAATAAATACCAGTTTTTGTTGGGAAATATTGAGATTTATAACCGCCAAATATGGACCCTAATGTATGTGTCCAAAGTTCTGCCGTGTTAATGTTTTCTTGCTTTAGGAAGGGTTCGATTTTGTCCTTTTCAATTTGATATTCACTGAATATTGGATATCGTTTTCTCATTGCCCGTTGTATAACTGTCCCATTCCCGGGAACAATGTTGCATGTATAGCGGAAAAAACCGGGTAACTTTTATGCATAAAATTTAATAATCATTGATCTGTTCCTCTGCTTCAAACTCAGAACGCGATATCTCCATCCCTTTCTTGTTATAATACTTCCAATCACTTTTTCGGGGAGCCCTGGCTATATATGGTTCTGCATCGAATCCATAGTCCTCTACATCCTGAGCGTCATAACTCCCTTTCGCCTTAAATGTTCCTGTTGGATACCAATATTTCCATAAACCTGTCTTGACACAAAAATTAAAATCGCCGTGGTCATGATGGTAGATATAGGTACCGTATTCGCCTTGTGACTCCTTTTTTCCGTTCTCATAGAAATAAGTCCACGGTCCAATTTTCCTTCCGTCTTCCCAATTGCCCATCCCCGAAACTTTACCATTCGGATGAAATTCGCGATTGGGGTTATTGGTCACAAAATCGCCGTTTTTGTACGCTACCTGCGTTTTAATTTGACCATTGGGGTGGTAAGTAGTCAACAAGCTGTCGCGGAGCCCATCTTTATAAAACGCTGCAACCGCTGTTTCCCCGTTGTCATAATACTCGAGCTGCGCACCATCCTCCTGATCATCCACATAATGTTCAACCCTTCTTAATCTACCCTCATCATCCCAGTGACGCCATTCTCCCACCCTTACCGATGATGGACTCCCTTCATCATTTATGATGGCGTATTCCTCTTCAAAAACCAATATACCAGCGGTGTTCCAGCCCCGTACAAACCCATATTTCTCACCGTCAAAAAAGTTGAACTCGAATTGCTTCGTTTCATCAAAATGATATACCATCTCTTTGCCATTCAACAGTTTGTTTTTTACTTCAAAGATACTGGCTACCTTCGAACTATCCTCTATGAAGAAGCTGATCCATTTGCCATCCCGGGGAAATTCATGTTCCCAACCAAGGTATCTCCCTCCTAAATCATACATAAAGTATAACTTGTACGGCGTATTGTTCATGGAATCCACCGATTCATATTTCCAGTACGTTACTCCCTGATATTCAATGGGTACCGGGCCAGCAGGTTGTGCAGATAAACAGAATGCCTTCAGCAGGGTTAATAGCAGCATTAATTTTTTCATATTTGTTCCAGTTATGCGCTTGTCCTGTTGCCCACAACAGCAGCATGGCTTTGACAATCCTTTTTGAAGCGTTTTGCTTCCAGTCTTCCACGCGGTATGACTGGTTGTATTAAGGTCGTTGGGATTTGGCTCAATACTTGATTTTTTTGAAAACAATACTTTATATTATTGCCCTCTATTTTTTCCTGGAACTGATAAAGGAAATAAGAAAAAAATACATCTGGGACAATATTCTCAGGCATTTCTTTTAATTCTCTAATGAAAGTATGGTCAAATTCTTTTTCCAGAATTTTAATAATTTGAGGTACATTTCCGTTTCTGTTAGAACATTGAATTGAGTTAATACAAAAACAAATTAATATTATGAATATCTTTCTCATGAGTCATTTTTTAGTAGATGCAGTGCACGTAGCACCTATTTGAGTTGTTGCGGTAGGAGGCCATCCGGCTCCCACCGCAACAACTCTGTTATATAAAAAAATCAAAAATATAGCAAAAATCAGTAAACCTGTAAATTTATTTTAAACATGATAACAAGCACCGTCATATCCGTCAATTCCAGCCCCACGCACAGCATGCAAAAAATGCCGCAATCCTCCATTACCCTGCTTGAAGGACTGGGTGTGGAAGGCGACGCGCACATGGGGAAAACCGTCAAACACCGCTCCCGCGTGGCACAGGATCCTGCACAACCCAACCTGCGGCAGGTGCACCTGATCCACGAAGAACTATTCCAGGAGGTCTCCGAAAAAGGGTTTCTGGTGGCTCCCGGACAAATGGGCGAAAACATCACCACCCGGGGAATTAACCTCCTGGGATTGCCCAAAGACGCTATTTTATCCATCGGCCCCAATGACCGTATACAGGTGACCGGGCTGCGGAATCCATGTGTACAACTCGATGGTATTCAGGCGGGTTTGATGAAAGCAGTGCTGGATAAGGCCGCCGATGGGGCCCTCATCCGCAAAGCGGGCATTATGGGTATCGTGGTTAGTGGCGGCAAAATTTGTCCGGGCGATAAAATCACAGTTTCTTTGCCGCCCGAACCGCATGAACCACTGGATCGGGTCTGAATGGCATGAATAAATACATATATGGTATTGATTTTGGGACTACCAACTCGGCATTGGCCATCCTCGATACCACTACCAATACGATTGTAAAAATATTTTCCACCCCTTCCTTGCTTTTTTTCCCGGAAGAACAACCCGTGCGGGGCCAGATCACTTCGTATGTGGGCGATGAGGCTGTGACGCGGTACGTAGACAGTCGGATGAAAGGCCGGTTTATGAAATCGATCAAAAGGGTATTGCCCAATAAAAGTTTTACCGATACCCATATCTGTGGGAAACGCTACAAAGCGGAAGACCTCGCCGCGCTTATTCTCGTCTATTTAAAAAAACAGGCAGATGCGTTTATCGGAGAAATCGTCCGGACGGCAGTTATTGGCAGGCCTGTCGTATTTGATGTCCATCCGGAAAAAGACCAACTGGCACAGGAACGCTTGTCGGCAGCGGCACGGATAGCGGGTTTTGAGACTTTTTATTTCCAGATGGAGCCCATTGGCGCGGCCTTCACTTACGAGCGACAAATCCAACAAAAAGAACTGGTGTTAGTGGGCGATTTCGGTGGCGGTACTTCCGATTTTTCATTGATGTATTTAAACCCGGACTCCATCCATCTGGCCGACCGGCGGAGCGATATGGTGGCCAAAGGCGGTATTTACATTGGAGGGGACAGTTTTGATGCCGATTTAATGTGGCACCGCGGTACGCCTCATTTTGGCCGGGGCGTAAAAGAAGAGTTTGAAGCAGGCAAATGGCTCGATTTACCCCTCTCTTATTTTCACAATATTTGTTCCTGGGAAAAAATGAATTTTCTGGACACGCTGAAATGGCGGCAAAGTATTCAGAAATCGTATATCTTCTCCGGCCATGATCCCCGGGTAAAAAATTTGCAGACCCTCATCGACCAAAACCTTGGTTATCTCCTTTTTAAGCAGGTTGAATTAGCCAAATTTGGATTGTCTCACCAAGATAACGCTGTATTCAATTTCCAGCAGCAGGGCATCGATATCCGGGAAGACATTACTATCGCAGATTTTGAACATACGATCATCAAAACGCATGTCCATAAAATTGACCGGTACCTGCAGCAGTTCTTAAAAGACCAGGATATCCCGATTGAAGATATTGACACCGTATTTTTAACTGGTGGAACCGCTTTTGTGAGGCCATTACAACGTATTTTTACCCGCTTATTTGGTCCTGAAAAAATCAAATCAGGCGATAATTTCAACAGTGTGGCAATGGGGATCGCATATAGCTACCCGGTTGTTGCTCAATAAATTAGTGGTGAGTGGTGAGTAGTGAGTGGTTTCTCGATGATGAGGTAATTATCCAATCCCATGAGTTTCCCCCCGCATCAACCGACCAGAAACCGCTAACCACTCACCACTAATCACTCACCGCTAACCACTTAAATTATGGCTTCTATTTTCGGACATGTTGCGGCTTCCACTGCCTTAGGATATGCTTTTTTCCCAAAAGCAGTTCGTCCTGCCACTATTATATTAGCAGGTTTTTGTGCTTTTGCACCCGATCTCGACGTACTGGCATTTCGCTTTGATATTCCCTACGAAAGCCAATGGGGGCACCGGGGCTGGACACATTCCATCGTATTTGCGCTGGTCTTTGGGGCGATAGTTACTTTCATTTTTCAGTATATCCAGAAAAACAAGATCAACCTTACCCCTTTGCTGCTTTGGTGCGTACTCAGCACACTTTCACACCCTTTGCTCGACATGCTGACGAATGGAGGAAGAGGATGTGCTTTGTGGTGGCCATTTTTGCAGGAAAGGATATTCTTTCCTTTGCGCCCCATTCAGGTATCGCCATTAGGCGCAGGTGCCTTTTTCAGCGAATGGGGTTTGCGGGTTTTATGGAGCGAAATGGTATGGATCGGTTTGCCAGCCCTCGGTATTGTAATACTAGCCAGAAAGATCCTCACATTAAAGTAGATTTAATTTTAATTTGCCTGAATTGGCGTTGATGCCGGCATTTTCTACCGCCATCTTTGCAACATCAATTAACAATTCAAGTATTTTATTATGAAACGGATTATCATCTTTATCGCTTTAACTTCCTGGTTATTAAGCAGTTGCTCTACCGTAATGTATATACCTACCTCACAAGTGACGCCTTTGCCAGAGAAAAAAGGCGATATGGAGGGCAGCGGTTCTTTCGGACTTAGAGGCTACGAGGCCAATGCAAGTTACGCAGTTACCAATCAGTTGGCGGTTGTTGCCCAGGGCCGTATAGCCAGTCAAAAAGGCGATAAAGACCATGAATTAATGGGCGCGCCATTAAAAAACAATACGGTTGGTTTGGGCATCACCTATTACAGTACCGTCAACAATAATCCAGCCCTTCGGTGGAGTATTACCGGAGGCGTCAACAAGGGCAATACAGCAGATATTTTCACACATGCTACTGAAGGTTATTGGGTAATTTCCAACAACCAGCAAATATACCTCCAGCCGACTTACGGGTTTGTATCCAGACATTTTGAAAGTATTGTTTCCTGTCGTATCTCAAAAATCAATGTCAACAATGTACAATCAAACTGGAGGGCATTCAACGGGAAAAACTATCAATTTCTGAGTACTGAACCAGCAATCACTTTTCGCGGCGGTCCCGAATCCATTAAAGCATTCTTACAAACAGGCTACACCTTTACCAACCATTCCAGTCAATATGGAGACATTACCCCCTTCTGGGGCGGGCACCTGAATCTTACCGCAGGTGTTCAGTGCAGACTTAGACGCCAAAAATAGTTTTTTGGATTTACGATTGATTCGATTTACGATTTACGATTAATACAAGATCCCGGCATACTTTCTGGATGGAAGGCATGGCCGGGATCTTGTATTAATCGTAAATCGATCAAGTTCTTCTCTGCCCTAAATACAGCCCCAAAATTACCAGCACCGTACCAGCACCCGTATAAACCGTAACGGGTTCGCCCAGAATCAGGTAAGCGTATAAAAAGCCGAGAATCGGGCATAAAAACAACCACATTGCTGCTTTTACAGGATCCTTATGCAGGAGATACAACCACAGCTGCACTGCGCCAATGGAGACTGGAATCACTAACCACCAGACCGAAAACCAGAAATTAGCATCAAAATGCTGCCGTTCCCAATGGGTAAACAGCAAGGTAAATGGCAGGAGGGTAAGCGCCCCGAACAGAATCTGCCAGCCATTAATCACCAATCGGGGCAATGTCCATTTACGACCGGAAAAATAAATAGTCCCTACAGAATAAGACAGCATGCTGAAAGCCAACAATCCGATACCCAATGGCGATGCTGTGCTGTTTTGCAGCGCAGGAAAGGTCGCTACCCCAACACCCGTAATTCCTAATAAAAGACCGGCCCATACCTTGCCGCTGATTTTTTTATGTAAAAACACAGCGCTCAGTACGCTGATTAATAATGGATTGATGCCCACCGAAAGCGTACCTATACCTGCCGTACAATAGCGCATTGCAAAAGAAAAGGCTCCTAAATAAATGCTGCAATTCAGCATGCCGTAAATCAACAAGGGCACCCAATCGGTTTTACCAGGCAATGGATGCCGCCTGCCAATATGTGCCCAACCAAGCATCAGGGCTGCCGCTAAGGCAAACCGGACATTGGTGATGACAAAAGGTTCGCCAGTACGCAAACCAAATTTAGTAGCGACAGAAGCCGACGCCCAGAGGCTGGCAAACAACAAACCGATGAGGATTTCTTTCATGTAAAAATGCAGTTGCTGCAAAAGTACATTCCTTAGTAACGATGAAATAACCGGCCCGAAATCGCGAACCTGTTATTTCATCGTTACGAAGCCGAACAAACTGCCCGAAACCAAACACTTTTTATTTTCCTAAAAACGCGTAATCTATTGATTAACAAAAAAATAGCACTTAGCACAAGTATTGAACCTCTTTAAGGAACACTGCAAAAAAGTGTACGAAAATGGATAAAGAAATTTTACAACAGGCAATCAGCAAAAACAAAAATAAACGATGGCTGTATGCAGTGTTGGCTGTGGGTATGGTCGTGGGTGCAATAATGGATGATGCGATTGATGGAAGTTATTTAATGCGTTTCTGGTTACGAGGTTTCTGGTTTTAGGAATTTCCAGGTTACCGGATTACGGGTCGATTACAGAAAAATAACGACTGATGAGGTAAATAATTCCATTGGCGCAGTGAATGCCATATTGAACACCACCCTGCAAATGCAGCCGGAAGGCGCACGGATGGACTTTTTATTTAAAAACGGAGGCGGATGGATGGACCTGTTTTGGGGTTAATTTTTAAATTTTTCGGTAATTCCTCCAGAATCGCTTAGATTTGTGGAGTTTAATACACCTTCAATCATTATTTATGCGAACGAAACACCTGATTACTGCATTTATCGCTTTTACAGCACTCTTTATCTGGTCGTGTAAGAAAGACACAGGTACGCCATTAGAAGAAAGCCCCTTCTTTTCGTTTTTTGACGAGGCCAATATCCAGATTGATACCACACCTGCTGCCTTATCTACGTGGGAGTATGGATTTACTTTCACCCCCCTGAAAGATGGAAAAGTAACCAAATTTGGCGTAAAACTGCCCGCAACAGGTGATTTTACTGTACGACTTTGGGATCTTTCGGGCGCAACACCCACTGTAGTCCGGGAACGAACGGTCACTTCAAGCGCCTTACACAATCCCGCTTTTATTATGGTTCCAGATATCAGCGTAGAAAAGGGTAAAAAATATGGCATCACGGTTTTGGCCAATTCATTTTACAGAATTACCAAAAAGAATGGCGAAAAATTCGCCTTCCCTATTGAACGGGAGAATATCCGGATTGAATCATTTAACGAGGCTACCAATGGTTCGGGCACTGCTGCCTTTCCCCTTACCACGACCGACGACCATGTAGCCCCATGTGTGAATGTCATTTTTATCGCTGATTAAATCATGCAGATGCGCTGCTGGATTATTGGGATTTTGGCATTTTGGGCTGTGAATTTGCTGGCGCAGCAAAGGCAACTCGATTCTTTGTTGCGCATTGAAAAAAACTACCCGCAGGAAGACACGGTCAGGGCAAAATTACTGACAGATATCGCCCGGATGTATTATTCCACAGACCCCAATAAAGGGTTGATTTTTGCCGATAAAGCCATTGCGTTGGCCGGGAAACTTCCGGAGAAAAAGTTTTTGGCAGGGGCCCACAGTGTTAAAGGTGCCAACAAACTGACCCTGGCCGATTTTACCGGCGCGCTGGAGTCGTACCAAAATGCCCTCTCGGTCAATGAATCTATCAGTAACTTGCAGGGCACCGGCAATAATTACAACAATATCGGATTGGTCTATGCTTCTGTCTTCGACTACCCCCGGGCGCTGGAGTATTACCAAAAAACATTGTCGATCAATGAACGAACCGGCAACAAAACTGGTATGGCGAACAGCCTGGGTAATATTGGAAACATTTATAATGAACTCTCCGATTACCCAAATGCCATTTCTTATTATGAAAAAGCATTAGCAATAAGTGAAGGTGCCGGCAACTTACCGGTTATGGCTGGTAACCTGGAAAACATCGGCAATGTTTTTACCCGCTTGCCAGACCTGCCCAAAGCATTGGAATATAAACAAAAAGCATTGAAAATTAATGAAAAAACGGGCAACAAATCCCGAATTGCTAATAATTTGGCCAATATTGGCAATGTATATTCCGAACTTGGCGACTATCCTCAGGCCCTCCAATATCACCAGCGGGCATTGACAATTTTCGAAAATATCAATGACAAGAAGGGCCTTGCAGCCAATTATAATGGCATGGGAAATACCAGTTTCCTGCAAAAAAATTACCCCCAGGCAAGAGCATATCAACTTCAGTCAATTGATATTGCACACCAGATCGGACTGCTCAGTACAGAAAAAGAGGCCTTGCAAAGTTTGAGTAAAATCTATGAAGCTACCGGCAAATTTGACAGTGCATTTTTAGCCTATCAGACCTATGTCGCCCTAAAAGACAGTCTTACTAATGTCGAAAAACAAAAGGAAGTCACCAGAAAAGCACTTCGGTTTGAATTCAGCAAAAAGGAAGAATCGCTTAAACAGCTACAATTACTCACCGATGTTAAACTCAGCCAACAGATATTGTTGGCCACCAAACAACAGCAGGAACTCCTGTTAAAACAAAATGCTGTCGACCTCGCTAATCAGGAAAAAGCATTGCAGCACCTGGCCTATCTGAAAGCTCAATCGGGCCTCCAAAACGAACAAACACTGACAAAAGCCAAAGAAGAGCAGCTGGTTATTGCAGAAAAAGAAAATAGCCTCCAGTCTGCGCAAGTCAATCTGCAACAATCCCAATTACAACTGAAAGACACGGAACTGCGCTGGCAAAAAACGCAAAAACTCATTTTTCTGGGGGTACTCGGACTTTTGGCACTCCTATCGTTTTTTATTTACCGCAACTTCCGGATTCAACAGAAATCCAATCAAATCATCAGTCGGGAAAAAAAGAAGTCGGACGATTTGTTGTTGAATATTTTGCCGGTCGAAGTCGCCAATGAATTGAAGGAAAATGGCCACGCATTGGCGAAGCAATTTGATATTGTCACCGTTTTATTCACCGATTTTGTCGATTTTACGAAGGTTTCCGAACATCTGTCTCCGCAGGAATTAGTGAGTGAGTTGCATTACTGTTTTAAAGCCTTTGATGAAATCATAGAAAAACGCGGGCTGGAAAAAATAAAAACCATTGGCGATGCTTATATGGCAGTTTCTGGATTGCCGATAGCACATCCCGATCATGCTGTCAATGCAGCAAGAGCCGCGTTAGATATCCAGACTTTTGTGCGGCAAAGGCAAAAGAACGACGCAGGCACATTTGGTATCCGTATCGGTCTCAACAGCGGACCGGTAGTAGCGGGGATTGTGGGTGTGAAAAAATTCGCTTACGATATCTGGGGCGATACGGTGAACACTGCTGCCAGAATGGAAAGCAGCAGCGAACCCGGCAAAATCAACCTGAGCGGAGGAACTTATACTTTGATTAAAGACCATTTTACTTGCATCTCCCGGGGGAAGGTCACTGCGAAGAACAAGGGCGAAATTGATATGTATTTTTTAGAAGGAATATGAAATATATTATTTTTTTGCTCGCATTATGTTGCATCCACTGCCGTTCTTTTAACAATATGCACCAGGACAATATCAAAACCCACGCCTTTCGGTTGAAACCCGGTCAGGATTTGAAAAAAGAAATCGAAGCCTATGTTCAAAAGGAACATATTGAAGCAGGCTGGATGATGACCTGCGTGGGCAGCCTGACCCAAACCAATATCCGGTTTGCCAATCAGCCTACCGGAGTAAAAGCCAATGGCCATTTTGAAATTGTGAGTTTGGTGGGCACACTGAGTACCAATGGCTGTCACTTGCACCTCAGTGTCAGTGACCGTCTGGGTGTTACTACAGGCGGACATTTGCTGGAAGAAAACATAGTGTATACTACTGCCGAAATTGTAATTGGCGAAAGCAAGAGGCATGTTTTTGCCAGAGAAAATGACGGATTAACCCCCTGGAAGGAGTTGCAGGTGCGGGAAAAGGAATAGTCCTATGTCCACTTTGTATGATGCGCTTTTCCCTCCGGGTCATCTTTCCGCTGGTAAGTATGCGCACCGAAATAGTCGCGCTGCCCCTGGATCAGGTTCATGGGCGAATCGGTCTCTGTGTACCCGTTCAGAAAATTAAGGGCTGCCGAAAAGCACGGAATGGCGAGGCCCGCTCCCAGGGCTACTTGTGCGATATGGCACAGCCATTGACGACCCACTACAACGTCAGCAGCGATGGTAGTATCTGACAAAATCCGATCGGTTTGCTGGAGCGTCACAGCTAATTGTTCCATCAACGCAGACCGGATAATGCAACCATTGGTCCATATCCGCGCAATTTCGGTCAGGTTCAAATCCCAGCGGTAAGCCGTAGCGGCGGCACTGATGAGGTGAATGCCCTGATGGTGGTTGACGATACGCGCAGTTTGATAAGCATCCCGCAGCATTCCACTGGTGAGTGTGGGATCAATTTGATATTTAAAATGATAGATCTCCGCCGCCTGGTGCCTTTCCTGCACAAATGCCGACAAGTACCGCGCAAACAGCGCTTCACTAATCATGGTTGCAGGTACGCCGAGCTCGGCAGCAGCAGCAGTGGCCCAGCCACCGGTTCCTTTATTGGAAGCCACGTCGAGAATATTATCCAGCAACCAGCCGTCGCCGTCGCGTTTGCGCAGAATGTTGATGGTAATTTCTAAAAGGTAAGAAGAAGCATTGGTGGCGTGCCACTCTTCAAAGATACCGGCAATAACATCAGGTGAATATCCCATGCACCGGCGCATTACAAACCAGGTTTCTGCGAGTAGTTGCATTTCCGCGTATTCGATGCCATTATGGACCATTTTTACAAAATGTCCAGCGCCACCATTGCCGGTATAGGCACAGCAACTGCGGCCATTTTTATCTTTAGCAGCGATACTTTCCAGGTACGGTGCCACCATATCGTATGCCGCACGGTTACCTCCCGGCATTATCGAAGGGCCTTTCAAGGCACCTTCCTCCCCACCCGACACGCCAGAACCGATAAAATACAAGCCTTTAAGTACCAATTCATCCACCCGGCGCTGCGTGTCCTTATAGTGCGCATTACCGCCATCGATCAGGATATCACCAGGAGCAAGAAGTGGCACGAGATCGTGGATAATGGCATCCGTTGGAGCACCGGCATTGACCATGAGGAATATTTTTCTGGGCAATTCGAGCGATTGAACAAAAGCATTCAGGTCGTCAAATCCCAGTGTCGACTCCAGCTCGTCCGGGAATTCTGCTAAAAAATGCGCTGCCACTTTCTCTTCCTTACCGATAACATGCCGGTTGAACAGGGACAGACGGAATCCTTTGGAGGCGAGGTTTCGGCTGAGGCTTTTGCCCATAACGCCGAGGCCAATGAGGCCGAATTCTTTTGTATTGGTCATGTTTTTTTATAAAGTCCCCGGTTTATTAGTCCTGTGAATCAGATTGGTTTGCTTTAGTATTTTGGACAGGTTGCTGCAACAGATGCTGTATGATGATATTTACGATTGTCCCTGGATCACGTTCCATACTTACCCCTAAAACATCCTCCGAGCGTTCGAGAATATCGAATTGCGATTGCAGCAGTGCGGGAGGCATATAATGCCCTTTTCGGTCTTGTAATCGTTGTGCAATAAGGTCGTAAGTACCATCCAGAAGTACAAAAAGCGTATTTGGGGTGATGCCCCGGGCCAAAATAGCGCGGTATTTCTTTTTCAGGGCCGAACAGGCGAAAATAGCGCCTCCCACTGGGAGCATTTCTCGGGCTTTCAAATGAATAGCGTTTAACCAGTCCATCCGGTCCTCGTCGTCGAGCGGTATACCCGATTGCATTTTGGCAATATTCGATGTGGAATGGAAATCATCGCCATCGAAAAAGGGCAGGCTCGTCTTTTGGGAGAGCAGCAGGCCCACGGTGGTTTTCCCGGAACCCGATACACCTGTGATAAAAATGATGAGCAATGCTGTTGACGTTGAGATAAAATGAATTGTTGGTGCAAATGTACAATACGTTTATTATCAGGGCTATCTTGTGCCGGATTTATGGCAATCTCCCATCAGACAATCACCCAATTTTATGCGTTTTATCATTTTACTATTCGGTCTTTTTACAGCACTTCCTGCATTCTCCCAATCAGATACCACAACTGTTCATCAGGAGAAATGGCACCGTTTTTACTTCTACTGGGGCTATAACCGCGAGTGGTTTTCAAAATCCACAGTGCATTTCAATGGTCCCAATTATGATTTTACAGTCTATGATCTAGAGGCAAAAGACCGCCCCACGAAGTTAGGGTGGGTTTATTTCCGCCCTGGACTTTTTTCCATTCCGCAGTATAATTACAGGGTCGGTTTTGGGATTACGAGACATCTGTACATATCCGCTGGCCTGGACCACTTAAAATATGTAGTGACGCAGGGACAAAGAACAACGATTTCCGGGGTAGTCAATAGTATTGCCTCGCCAGAACATGCTGGTATCTACCTGAATGCGCCCATTACTTTGACTTCCGACATCCTGGAGTTCGAGCATACCAATGGATTCAATGTGGCAGCACTCGATTTTGAATGGAAGCAGCCCATATTTGAAAAAAGAAAACACTGGCATCGCGGACGGTCCTATTGGAACTTCGGCGGTGGTGGATCGGTGGTAGTGACCAAGACCGATGTTAAGGTTTTTGGGGATGGTTTAGACAATGAATTCCATATTTCAGGGTTAGCGCTTGCCGTAAAAACGGGCCCGCGCTTAGAATGGGGGAACAGGTGGTTCCTCAGTGCGGAGGTAAAATGCGGTTATGCCAACCTGCCCTGGGTGCCGATCAAAAATAAAGCACCTGAAAATGCGGACCACGATCTTTTTTTTCTGGAGAACATGATTGTGGGTGGTGTGCAGTTTTAGATATAGTGGTCTGTCAAGTCATCGTTACCGGACCACTAGCCATTATTTTTCTTTTTCCCTGCCCAGTATACTGTTGTAACTCAGCAAGAGGAGCAAACAAATGGTAGATCGTCTCATTCAGGGGAAATTTAGAGACAAGAAACCACTTCCACATTAACAGAACCGGTAATAGTACAACCACCTTTGGTTTTTACAGTCACCTCGTACACGCCAGCCTCCTTAATGGTAAGGAAACGGTCAGTAGTGCCATTGTTCCACAAAAAACTGTCATACTCGCCTTCCACTTTAAGAATGGATTCACCGCCCTTACAGATGGTGCTCAGTCCGGAAATAACTAATCCTGGTGCTGCTTTGATGGTAAAGGTTTGTTCCTCCTGAGCGGGCTTGGCGGTAACCGTGGTAGGGGTGGTCTGCGCAGAGAGTGTAAATACAATGCTCAGAATGGCAATTATTGTTGTGAGGAATTTTTTCATGGCATATAAAATTAAAATTAAGGAGCGGTTTCAGAATAAGTGCGTTGGCGCTCCAGTTTATTTGTTTGCTTTGTTCCATGCTCTCATGTATTCAATTACATCTTGTGCAGGAATTACCTGACCTGCCACCACTTATTTTTCAGATTCATGTAGTATCTGTAATAACTGTTCCACCGAAGTGGACGCGCCCGGTTGTGTCAGATCGTCCGAGGTATGAAAAGAAGTAATGACACCCAAGCTTTGCAAGGAGCGAATGAGATTTAAAAATGCTTCCTGGTGGGTATCCGAAAGTTGAACTTGATAAGTAACCATAAAATACTTTTTTTGCAAAAATAACGGTTTCCTTTGAAATATACCTACAACTTCTCCGCCAAATACTTCCCCGTATAACTCTCTTTCACCTTCACCAATCCCTCCGGCACGCCTTCATATACCAGGTAACCACCCGCCTTCCCTGCTTCAGGGCCCAGATCAATAACCCAATCTGCTGATTTAATGACTTCCAGATTGTGCTCCACCACGAGAACGGTATGGCCTTTTTCCACCAGCGCATTCATCGCGTTGAGGAGTTTTTGAATATCATGGAAATGGAGCCCCGTAGTGGGTTCGTCGAAGATAAAAAAGATATGCCCTGATGCATTGTCGCGAATGAGGAAAGAACCGAGTTTGACGCGCTGTGCTTCGCCACCAGATAGGGTGCTCGATGATTGGCCCAATTGCACATAACCCAGACCCACATCAAACAATGGCTGAATACGCGCGATGATTTCTTTCTGATCTTTAAAAAAGACAAGTGCCTCTTCAATGCTCAATTGTAATACATCAAAAATGTTTTTTCCCTTGAATTCTACGTCTAATACTTCTGCACGGAACCGACGGCCTTTGCATTCTTCACATTCGAGGTGTACATCGGCCAGGAATTGCATTTCCACTATTTGTTCACCTTCTCCTTTGCAGGCTTCACAACGCCCGCCTTCCACATTGAAACTGAAGTGTTTGGGCATAAAACCGCGAATCTTGCTCATTTGCTGGGCAGCAAACAGATCCCGGATATAATCGTAAGCCTTCACGTAAGTGACGGGATTGGAACGGCTGCTGCGCCCGATCGGGCTTTGGTTGATAAATTCTACTGCCGTAATCCGCTTGAATACGCCTCCCAATTCATCGAAAGTGCCCGCTTGTTTGCTGGTACTTTCGGGGAGGTTTTTCATCAGGGCTGGAGTGAGAATATCCCGTACCAGGGTGGTTTTTCCTGAGCCCGAAACACCGCTCACTACGGTGAGGGTATGTAATGGAATACGGACATTAATATTTTTCAGGTTGTGGTGGCGGGCACCTTTGATTTCGATAAATTCCTTGGCAATCCGGCGGGTTCCCGGTAATTGAATGCTCATTTCACCGGATAAGTATTTGGCTGTCAGGCTGTCGGGGGCTACTTTGCCGATTGTGCTGTAATCGCCGGCAAATACCACGTATCCGCCATTGATTCCCGCCTCCGGGCCCATATCCACCAGAAAATCGGCCTGCCGGATCACTTCTTCTTCGTGTTCCACCACCACCACGGTATTGCCCAGGTCGCGCAGTTGTTTCAATACCTTTACCAAACGGGCGGTATCGCGCGGATGGAGGCCCACCGACGGCTCGTCGAGGAGGTACATGGAAGCGGTAAGGTTACTGCCGAGGGTACGGGTGAGGTGAATCCGTTGTGTTTCACCACCCGAAAGGGTATTGCTGACGCGTTCAAGGGTAAGGTATCCCAGACCGAGATCGACAATAAAATTGAGGCGGTTATTGATCTCGATCAGGATCCGTTTGCCGACCTGTTTTTCGAAATCGCTGAGTTGGAGTGCCTGAAAATAGACATACAACTCTTCCAGCGGCATTACCGTGAGTTCTGTGATGTTTTTCTGGGTTTCCGGCGGCCCCATTTTGACACAGAGTGCTTCCTGGCGGAGACGGCCGCCGTCGCAAGTGGGACAAACAGTGCGACCGCGATACCTGGCGAGCATGACGCGGTTCTGAATTTTATAAGTCTTGCTTTCCAGTTCTTTGAAGAACGCGTCCAGTCCTTCAAAATAGGTATTTCCTGTCCAGACTACTTTTTGCTGGGCGCGAGTGAGTTTTTCCCAGGGTTGGTGCACCGGAAAATCAAATTTATGTGCATTCTGGATCAGTGGAGCGAGCCAATCGGAACTTTTTTCGCCCCTCCACGGAATAATAGCGTTGTCGTATACCGATTTGGAAGTATCGGGAACGACTTTTTCCGGATCGATGCCGAGAATACGGCCATAGCCTTCGCAGGAAGGGCAAGCGCCATAAGGGTTGTTGTAATTGAATAATTGCGGTGTGGGTTCAGGGAATTCAATGCCGTCAAGTTCGAGGCGGTTGTTAAAATACGTTGTTTCGCCATGGAGCACATGGACAGTACATTCACCTTCGCTTTCATAGAAACAAGTATTGACCGAATCGCCCATGCGCATCCAGTCGCTCTCATCAGCCACGGGCATTGCGAAGCGATCGACCAGCAAGTGGAGCATTTCGCGGTACTGGAATGCTGGTGCATCGGTACCGCCGTCTTTTTCAGGGGTGAGATCGGGACGGTTGCCATCGAGAATATCTTCAATTTGGACCACCTCACCATTAGCGGTGACACGGGTGTATCCTTTTTGAAGGAGAAGGCTGAGTTCCTGTTTGAGGGTGCGTTCTTTGTATTTTTTCGGGAACGGCATCAGGATATACCCACGGGCACCTTCGGGAAGCGCTTTGATAAAGTCAATAACGTCGGCTACTTCATGTTTTTTGACTAATCCACCGCTGACCGGCGAATAATAACGGCCCACACGGGCGTAGAGCAGGCGCAGGAAGTCAAGAATTTCCGTCATGGAGCCCACCGTAGAGCGATTATTGCCGGTAGTAACCTTTTGTTCGATGGCAATAGCCGGACAAATTCCGCGGATATAATCGACGTCAGGTTTTTTCATACGGCCGAGGAATTGGCGCGCGTAGCTCGACAAACTCTCGACATACCGGCGTTGTCCTTCGGCATACAAGGTATCCATGGTGATGCTCGATTTGCCGGATCCCGACACACCAGTGACCACTATTAATTTATTTTTAGGAATTTGGAGATCGACATTTCGCAGGTTGTTGGTACGCGCGCCCTTAATAAAAATATGCTTGGTATCAACAATTTCACTGAACGCTGCAGCGACCGTTTCTTTTAGCGCGATGTCCGCCGTCTCTTTTTTATTCTTCGACATAAGTAATAGAACAGGGTTATGAGCCGATGGTTTCCAGATTTTAAAACAGTCACCAATTTAAAACAAAATCGGGGATATTTTACAGTCCGCTCACAATCATTCCATTTGGCATCACTTCCATGAGCACGGTACGGCTGCTGTCTGCGTCATAAACTTCATTTTCAGAAGTACCTTCAAGCACCTGAATACCGAGTTCTTCGTCGATGGTGGCCACTGCCCGGCGAACGTTATTGCCTTTAACAAGGGTAAAAGCAATAACTTTCTGGTCGATTCGGTCTCCTTTTTCGGAGAAAGTGGCCAAAAAGTATTCGTAGCTCAACAAACTCGCCTTCCACCAAACCAGTGAAATAAACTTTTCATTGGAGTCTATCGCAAAACAGGGGACATACTCTGTGAATTCATCCACCGGTTTAGTCTCAAACGGGGCGATAAATTGAGCAACCATTGACTCCAGCAATGGATCATTTTCTTTGCTGAACAGGAGGTGTTCATCTTCTGTAAGCGTCACAGGCATACTCACTGGCGGGAATTTGCTCACAAAGTCGATAAATGTGTGGAGGGGGAAAATTTCCCCAGAATTTGATTCTGTCATACTTATTTTTAAAAAAGGCAACAAAAGTACGCAAAAATTATAAGTACCTTTGTCTTTCCATGCAGAAACAGCCTAAGATTTGTATCATAATTCCCTGCTACAATCCTTTGCCGGATTGGGGTAAAGCCTTCGCATTCAAATACTTCGAAGTTTCAGAAATGATGCGGCAGATAGGATTATCTGCCGAAATAACTATTATCAACGATGGTTATCCCAACGGACAAAAGCCCTCGGTAATTGACGAAATGCCAGCGTTAATTCCCGGATGCAAAATAATTGATTACGAACAAAACCGCGGTAAAGGGTATGCATTGCGGATAGGCGTGGCTGCTTCCACTGCTGATTATTATCTCGTTACTGACGCAGATTGGCCTTATACCACCGAAAGTATGGTTGCTATTGCAAAAACATTGGTGGAAAAAGGCGGGATTGCTGCGGGCAACCGCGATATGGCTTATTATAAAAATGTTCCTGCTTTTCGCCAGTTACTTTCTAAAGGCCTCCGTGTGATGCTTCGTTACCTGTTGCGCTTACAAGTTACTGATTCGCAATGTGGACTAAAAGGATTTGACAACGCCGGACGGACCATTTTTCTAAGAACAAGAATTGACCGCTTTCTTTTTGACCTCGAATTTTTATTGCTGGCCCGTAAACGCGTACCAGTGACGCCAGTGACCGTAGTATTGCGCAAAGGGGTAACTTTCAGCAAAGTTGGACTCAAAATAATAGCAACAGAAGGCTGGAATTTTCTAAAACTTTTTGTGCGGCAATTGTGGATGTAGTTTCGACTTCGCTCAACTACAGCGTTTCAGACTTCGCTCAAAAAACTCATAACTTATTATGCAACTCTCTCTTTCAGGAAAACATGCGCTCGTAGGGGGCGGAAGTGCTGGCATCGGAAAGGCTGTGGCTATCGAACTGGCGATGCTGGGTGCTGATGTTACTTTGGTGGCGCGTACGGAAACAGCCCTCCAAAAAGCAGTTCAGGAATTAAACACTTCGACAGGACAGGTTCATGGCTATATCGTGGCTGACTATGCTCAACCGGATACGCTTATTGCACAAGTGGCACAATTAGTGACGGACAAACCTGTCCACATTCTGATCAATAATACGGGTGGTCCTCCAGGCGGACCGATTATCGCTGCTGCTGCAACGGCATTTCTAAGCGCCATTCAGAATCACTTGATTTGTAATCAGTTATTAGCCCAAACTGTGCTGGAAGGCATGAAGTCGGTCGGGTATGGTCGTATCGTCAATGTAATCAGCACATCGGTAAAAGAGCCGCTTGACAATTTAGGGGTATCCAATACCACCCGTTGGGCAGTGGCCGGCTGGTCCAAAACCTGGGCCAATGAGGTGGGCCGCTTTGGAATAACGGTCAATAATGTGTTGCCTGGTTATACCGCGACCGGCCGCTTAACAGAAATTGTAGAAAAGCGCGCCACAGCATCCGGGCTTACGCCTGAAGCAGTGGAAGAACAATTCAAAAGCCATGTCCCTCTGCGCCGTTTTGCGCAACCAGCAGAAATTGCAGCTGCCGTTGCTTTTCTTACCACACCCGCCGCAGGTTATATCAACGGCGTGAATTTGCCGGTGGACGGGGGGAGGACGAAAAGCCTGTAATTTTAGTGTTTAGTGTTTAGTGGTGAGCGGTGAGTGGTGAGTGTTGAGTGCTTAGTGGTATATTGCTTGTTGTGAGGAACCTCCCCTGACAAGGGGTCTGATGATCAACTTGTTGCTCTTGTGCGCCATTTAACGACTTCAAACCAAATCACCGACAGCAATCCAATACCGATACATACACCAATTTGTTGCCAATTCAATGGTTCAAAGGAAAAGAACCGTGCCAAAGGTGGTACGAAAATCAGTAATCCGGAAATGGCGAGGGTGATGCCAATAATCAATGGCACCAAATTGTTTTTATACCGGATGGTGGTCAGGATGGAATAATAAAAAGACCGGTTGACTAAGGTCAGGAATATATTGGCGGCAATCAGAACGGAGAAGGCCATGGTGCGGGTCACCGATTCGCTAAAGCCTTGATAAACGGCATATTGGTAAGCCGTTAAAGTTCCCGCTGTTATCATCAATCCCTGCATGATACTGGTTGTAAGTTCTCCCCAATTAAAAAAAGTAGTGGTCAGGGGCCTTGGCTTTTGCACCATTGTATTTTCCTCCATCGGCTCATTTTCATAGATGATCGAACAGGTCGGCCCCATGATGAGTTCCAGAAAAATAATATGTACCGGCGTAAAAATATTGGGATAAACCCAGCCTAATACCAACGGCATAAATACCGTAAGAATAATCGGAATATGGATTGAAATGATGTACTGAATGGCTTTTTTCAGGTTGGTATAAATCTTACGACCCATGGCCACTGCTTCCACCATTTTCGACAAGTCATCTTCGACTAAAATCAGCGATGCCGCTTGCTTGGCGATTTCTGTGCCCTTTTTGCCCATGGCAATGCCAATATGGGCGGCTTTGAGCGCCGGACCATCATTGACACCATCGCCGGTCATCGCCACAATTTCATTGTTGGCCTTTAAGGCATTGATAATCCGGAGTTTGGCTTCGGGAAACATGCGGGTGAACACTTGCGTATCGGAAACGCGCAGCTGGAGTGCTCTATCATCTAAAGCCATAATTTCATCGCCAGTCAGGCTTTTCTCATACCCTTTAAATCCCACTTGTTGGGCGATGGCGGTGGTGGTGGCAGCGTTGTCGCCGGTAATGATTTTCACCGTGATACCAGCTGCATAAAAGCTATCCAACACCGTTTTAATATTTTTCTTGGGCGGATCATAAAAAGCCACAATACCTGTAAATTTGAACGGATAGTCCTGCTGATTGGTAGGGAAATCGTTCCCGGAGAAAGTCGCTTCGGCGACACCCAAAACGCGATATCCCTTTGTAGTGAGGCCCCCGATCGCAGTTTCAATCTGCTGTTTTTCTATATCGCTCAGTTCAGATGCCTGCATCATGGCTTCTGGTGCGCCTTTGGCGGCGATTACGCGCTGTCCGGACCCATCTTCAAAAATATGCGTCATCATCGGTGGCTTCCCACCCAATGGATACTCGTGTACCATCCGGAAGTTGGGCCTTTCATCAGTAGCGGAATATTTTTCGTAGGCATTGTGCAGGGCAATTTCCATCGGGTCAAAGGGAATTGGTTCGCTGGCAAACGTGGCTACCCGAACGAGCGCCTTTTCAGCATCGCCCAGCGATTCTTCGGCATTAGATATCTTTTGCGAAGACAGCACAAACACCTGCACCAGACTCATTTTATTTTCCGTAAGCGTACCTGTTTTGTCGGTACAAATGACCGTAGCACTGCCCAGTGTTTCGACAGTTTTCATTTGTTTCACCACGATCCCCATTTTCATCAGGCGCCAGGCCCCCAATGCCATAAAAGTGGTAAAAGCGACGGGAATTTCCTCCGGCAAAATACTCATTGCCAGTGTGAGTGCCTTGAGTAAACTGTCTAATATATCCCGGGAATGGAAATAATTGATGCCCCAAACGATCAGAAAAACTACCGCTCCTGCAATCACCATTTTTTTGACAAAATTGCTGATTTGCAATTCCAGGGGTGTTGGCTCCTCTTCAATACTTTCCAGGCTTTTGCCTATTTGCCCCAGTTTTGTTTCGTTGCCGATCGCAGTAATTTGGGCAATGGCCAATCCGCTGGCCACTGTGGTGCCGTGGTAGATAAATTTGTCCTCCTTGCTCAAATCCTTGTATACTGCCATGGATTCGCCGGTGAGCACCGATTCGTTGACCGAAAAGTCATTGGACTGCACAATCTCCCCATCAGCGGCAATAGCAGTCCCCTCTTCCACCATCAGCAGATCGCCCACCACCAGGTCTTCGCTTTTGATCTCGATCGTTGCGCCATTCCGGATGACCTTGCAGTTGGGTTCGGTGAAATTTTTCAATTGCGCCAGGGCATTGCGGCTGCGCGAATCCTGGTATAAAGAAATGGTCGCTACCAGCACAATGGCGGATGCCAGAAAAATACCGTCACCGGTTTTACCGCTGATAAAATATACAGTGGCTGCTACCAGGAGCAACAGCACCATCGGCTCTTTGGCTAAACTTTTCAGGGCCGCTAAAAAGCCGTTTTCTGTTTTAAAATTTAATTGGTTATTGCCGTGTTTTTCGCGGGATTCGAGAACTTGCGCGTCGGTAAGACCCTGGAGGCTATTGTTGGGCATAGATGGAGTACTGTAAAGTGGTTGGCCGGTTGGGATTGGTGCAAAGTTAAGGGATTATTGGGCTTGTCGGTGTTTTTCAAGTTGGTGCCATCATTCGATGACATTCGGCACCATTTCAAAAGCGGGATAAACCCTTTTTTTCTCACAATTAAAATCATGGGTAATGCAGCGGAACGGTTGGAAATTGCGTTGAAAATGGGGCAGGAATAATCCATCCGTTTTTACCCACCTTTTATGCCTACTTTTGCACCTTAAAAATATACGATGGAAAGTTTATACACCAAACCGGAAAAAGTGTTTCTGGATAAAGTAGGAAAAAGGATCAAAGAACTGCGCACAGAAGCCAAGATGTCGGAAGAAAAACTGGCATTTGCCTGTGAACTCGACAGGGATTTTATTTGGGCTGTTGAAAAAGGGGACAGGAATATTTCTATCCTTAGTTTGTACAAAATATCCCGGGCGCTCCACATGAGCCTGCCGGAATTATTGGATTTTCCTAAATAGGGTACCCGTTCACCTGCTCCGCTGATTCTTTTTTACAAAAAAGTAACTAGTGGCCGAGGCACTAAGTTCTTGATAATTAGACCGCTCCTTTTTCTGCCTGATTTCGTTGTTCGTCGGTTAAAATGTCCCGCATTTCGCCCTTCCTCACCCTTGATGAACAAAAACAGACTGTTGCGGTGGGAGCGGCAGAGCCATCAAATTAGAGATTTTCAGGCTGATTGAGGCTCATTTTTGAGTTCATAGCAGCGCTACGGACGAAAAATAGCCGAAAAGCAGCCTGAAAAGATCAATTTCTGGCCGGACAGCCTGTCATGCCAATTCACAGACTATTCGGTGGATGTGGCACTCTTGTCATCTAACTGCCGCCCGACACGTCTATTATCGTCGCGGTAACGTACGATGCTTCATCCGACAACAACCAAAGGATCGCATGAGCGACCTCCTCCGGTTGTCCGCCTCTTTTCATAGGTACGTTTTCTTTAAGGCGGTCCACCCGGTTGGGTTCGCCTGCTTTACCGTGAATATCCGTATAAATAATGCCTGGCCGGACGCCATTTACCCGTATTTTTTCTTCGGCTACTTCTTTCGACAAACCGATGGTCATCGTATCAATCGCACCTTATTTCACAAATATCCGAAATTGATAAGCACTTAATTCCAACGAACTCCCTAAAGTAACACCAGCACTATTGCCCGCATCCGACCAGGTGGTATTTTGAAAACTGGCGGGAATATTAAAGGTTTTGGCCGTGCTGCGGGTATTGACGATTACGAGCACTTCATCTGTGGTTGTTTTTCGTTGAAAGGCGGCAATATCATTATTAGAAAAGGAGGTCAGGTCGCCTGTTCGCAATGCAGGATGCGCTGCGCGAATGGCCATCAGTGTTTTGTAAGTACGGAACATATCAGGGTTCGTCGTCCAATCAATGGGAGAGCGGCTGAAAAAAGGTAGTTTGACCGGGCAACCCACTTCCTGTCCATTATAGATTAACGGTACGCCACCCATAAAGGCAGATATTACAAATGCCGAGATGGATGCATTTTTGCCACCAAACAAGCCCAATGGGGTATCATCCCAGGCGCATTCGTCGTGATTGGAAGTGAACCGCATTTTTTGTGAACCGGCAGGGATGGCACTGTATTCACTTTGGTGGGTGGTAAAATAGCCGCTGGCCGATTGATTACTTTTGAACACCCCTTTGTTTTTGGTAAAGAAATCCCAACCGAAATTCATTTGAAAACCTGCATCAAAATGGTCTTTCCTGGCACCTTCCGCCAACATAATGAGGTTGCGGTTCGGTATCTTTTCAAGTGAATCAATAGCCTGCTTCCAAAAATCAAAAGGCACAAAATCGGCGGCATCACAACGATACCCGTCCACATTGGCCGTCAAAACCCAATATTTCAGGGATTTTATCATTTCCAGGCGCATCACGGAATTATCAAAATTGAGGTCGGCCACATCCTGCCAATTGGTGCCATCCGGGTGAATGATATTACCACTGGCGTCCAGTGTATACCAGGTTTTATTGGAAATCCACGGATTGTCCCAGGAAGTGTGGTTGGCAGCCCAGTCAAGTATCACCGCCATATTGCGAAGGTGGGCTTCCCGCACGAGCGTCCGGAGGTCTTCCAGTGTACCGTATTCCGGATTGACTTCCTGGTAATTCTGGATGCAATAAGGCGAGTTAACGGTTTTGATCACGCCGATCGGATGAATCGGCATCAACCATATCGCATTTACACCCAATGCTTTGATAGAATCTAACCGGGGTAAAATACCGGCAAGATTACCGGACTGGCTAAATGCTCTTTCATTAATTTCATAAAGCACCAGATCAGAAGTGGCAGGTATGGCGGTGAACGGTGTTTCGTATTGCACAGGGTCAGTGGAGACCGGTGGCAAAGGGAGTACCGGATCATTTTTTTTGCAATCGGCAGCAACGATCAGCAGGGTACAGCAAACAAAAAGCAGGGTAAGTCTGTGGGTATTAAATGTCATTTTTGATGATACGTTTGGATAACAGCGTTGTTGCGGTGGGAGCCTCTACAACTCTCATACCACAATGATAATATAAGCAGAGGAATTCCCCGGAAATAAAAATGGGTGCCTCCTTTATGACAGGAAACACCCACTGTTTTTTCTGAAATTATACTTTTGACTACTTACCGGAAGCCGGCCTGGCAGCGTTCAAAAAATACAATAATGCGGCAACCACCACTACGTGTAATACATTCAGTCCTATAGCGTATGCCATAGTGACCCCGGGTATTTGGGTAAACGGGCTGGTAAAGGACAAGACCAGCAGCACGATAGCCAGAACTCTGAAAATATTAAAACCGTTGTTGGTGTATTTTTCAATGAAATAAAATACAACGCCGGCAAGTAATGTTGGAACGATACTGGAGATAATAATTGGGACAACCGACAAGGGTTGGTTGGGTTGAATAAAAATATCGTCCGTAACTATGTGTGCTATGTGAAAACCGCTATGTGGACTATGTGGTAAATAGTTGCAATTATAAGTATGTAATTTCCCCATTTATTGCATCATGCAACATTGAAACACTGCTCATGAAACAACCTCCACCATTAGTCCGCTTTGGCACAATTGCCTTTTTTGCCCTGATGATCTCAGGCGCTGTTTTGTATCAATGCGGGTTATTTGAAAAAAAGGAACAAATACCTGAAGATTATGAATTCACTTCTGAATCGGACTATTTTCAGTACAGGAAAGCATTTGCTCAACCCTGGTATGACCGTATGGCTTTTCTCAAATTGTACGGATACCAGTTCGATTACACGATGAGCAGAACAAGTAGTATTTTTTCACCCCGAACAATGTTGACTAAACAAGCCGTGTATGATTTACTCGAAATGCGTTATGAAACTGCACGATTGAGCGAGATAGAAGCCGCTGCTTTTCACCACACTTATAGCCGCATTCATGAATTTCCCAAATTACGGTTTACTAAAGAACTCCCTGGCGAAAAGCTGGATTCTGTGTATGCCATGCTATATATAAAAGTAGGGGCTACCCAACTTTCCAGTTTGTCAGCAAGAGAGAAAAGGAGGTTTAATCAATTGTTAAATGAACACAGTGAACGGCAGCATTCAAAAACTAATTTAGTGAGTATTTTAGATACCATTCAGGTACTTCGGACGCTAAAATTTGAAAGAAATGCGGGTAATTCAGCCTTTACCCCTCCTTTTGATTTCAACGAATAAAATATATTTAAAACTGGCACTATGAAACCCTCCCAGCAATTCCTTCGCCTCAGCACGATCGCCTTTTTCGCTATCATGATCGCCGGACCAGTGTTGTACCGGTGTGGCACTTTTAATAAACAGCACATAACGGCAGGCAATCCAGTCGACTGGTTCACGGAAGTACAAGGTAAACCCTGGTTCGACAGTGTTGCTTTCCAACAAATTACCAACCATTTTAATGATCCCAGAATGTATAGTTCGAAAAGTGGTCCGGCGTTCGGCAGCCACCCTTTAGATAGCCTAAGGGTGCTGGAATTGATGGAAATGCGATACGGAGCACCTCGGTTTAGTGTAGCGGATGCCCACGATTTTCAACTGGCCCATCAACGGATTTCAGAAGATATTACCTTTAAATATGTTTTTTGGATGGGAAGTGGTGCCCAGGATTCTATTCATGCATTTTTTTATACCCAGGCAGGTGGTGCCGATTTTTCCGGGTTAAATCCAGGGGATCTAAAAATAATTAACGTTGATTTAAAAAACCACCGGGACGCCAAATTACATCAAGGAATGACACCTTACCTGAAATTCAGCGATACGCTGAATGCGTTAAGAAACCTCCGGCTACAAAAACTCAGGCAATGAATCCTATTGAACAACTGCCTATTACGGGCCTCAATTTCCTTTTCCTGCTCATCGCATTTATTCCCATGGAAAAGGTATTCCCCGCCAGGGCCGGACAAAAAGTATTCCGGCCTCAATGGCGGGTGGATCTCTGCTATTTTTTGGGTCAGTATTTGCTCTGGAATGGCCTGGTATTTATGGTCCTGGGCTACTTTGAAAATGCGCTCAACGGGTTTGTCGCACCGGGTTTCAGACACGCTGTGGCGCAGCAGCCATGGTGGTTACAGGCCATTGAAGTGGTGGTGTTGAGCGATTTCCTGATTTATTGGGGACACAGGCTTCAGCACAGGGTGGATTTTCTGTGGCAGTTTCACCAGGTGCACCACAGTGCCGAATATTTGGACTGGCTGGCTGCCCACCGTGAACATCCGTTAGATACTTTGTACACAGTGGGTATCATCAATCTTCCTGCTTTTCTGCTCGGTTTTCCGTTGGAAACACTGGCGGGACTGATCACTTTCCGGGGTATCTGGGCCATTTATATCCATTCCAATGTGCGGCTTCCACTCGGTCCGCTCCGAATGCTGATCGGTGCGCCCGAGCTCCACCACTGGCACCACGACAAGAACCGCCAGGCTGGTAATTACGCCAACATTTCTCCATTGATGGACATCCTGTTCGGCACATACGTGTGTCCCGATCATGAACCCGAAGCGTTTGGGATAGATGAACCGTTGGCGGAGAACTATGTGGAGCAGATGTTGCTGCGGAAGAAATGACCTACAACTTCTTCCCAAATACAATGCCCCTCGGACCGGTATTCACATCAACAAACCATGGCTCTGCGCCTGAACCATCCGGATTAGCGCGCATGATGGTTCCTTTATTTCGGTCGCCCCAATAGATTTTCTGTCCGACGGGTTCGTATGCAAGACCGTATACCACACGGGAAATTCCTGTGGCCAATACTGCAATATCCGAGCCATCGAGTTTAGCTGATTTCAGGTGAATATCGCCGGCTCCCACATACTGGTCGAAGAAGATCCGGTTATTAGCCACGATGAGGCTGCCTCCTTCCACCAATGGAATAATTTCCGTTTCACCAGTCCCGTCCAGGTTTTTTTTCCAAACACCGCCGTTGTAGTTCACCCAAAAAAGCGTTTTGCTCACCGGATCAATACAAATACCATCAGGGTCACTGGCTTGTCCGGATACAAAATCTTCTTTCTGCATTACATCCGTACTGTTCAGGTCGCCTTTTTGAATCCCATTGCTGGTATCCCAATAAATATGATCAGTGGTGTAGTCGATACTCATCGCATTCGGGCCGTCGAGGCCACTGCGGAACACTTCCAGTCCTGAACCGTCGGGGTTGCACCGGTATATTGTTCCAGCGGCATAATCACTGATATACAGTTTTAAACGCACAGTATCAAACGTGGTACCATAAGCATCCTGAAGGCCGCTAACAGGCAGGATTTCCATCACCGGAGCAAGGTTATTCACCAACCCCGAAAAAACCTGGGTGCCATCGGTGAAGAAAACCGGAATACCAGTGGCCGACGCATCTTTGATGACAATGGTTTTAGATGCCTGTTTGATTTCTTGCGAACCAGCAGTGACCGCAACCAAGTTGACCTGAAAAACACCAGGCGATTGGTATATATGGGTAGCGTTAACTGCGGTTGCAGAAGTCCCATCTCCAAAATTCCACGTGTAGGTGATCGTTCCGGCCCTTTCAGGCACAATGGAGGTATTGGTGAATACCACCGTTGCTGGTGCAAATCCATTATTATCGACTGTGAAAGTGAAGGAAGGCACCGTACTCGCCGGAGGAACAGGGAAATCATCTTTTTTACAATTAGTGCAAAAAAGGATTCCCATTATTATAAATAGTCCTGTTATACTTCTCATTGTTATTGTTTTAATGCTATTCCACGTGGACTGGTCAGGCCGGATTTTAAAATTTCCGGACTGGAACCATCGAGATTAGCGCGGGTGAGATTGCCGTTGTCACGGCCCGACCAGTACAATTTGTTGTCGCTGTAATCGATAGCCATACCGTATATACGGGTACCGTCGGCGTCAATAGTGACCTGACCTGTACCGTCCAAGTTCACCTGGAACAATTTAGCGGCATTCTGATCGTCATAATACAACTTATCATGTACTGTGTCAACAAGGATACCATACCCGTAAGTGCCGGTAAGGAGCGGGGTCACATTAGTCCCGTCCATATTGGCCACATAAAGTACCTCAATGTTCACTTCATAAAAGTACATCTTGTTGTTTTCCGGATCAAGCGCAATGGCCCGCATTTGTCCGGAAGGGATATTCACCAAGCCTATTTGCTGGTTAGTTCCATCGAGATTAGCCCTGGAAATATTGCCTAAGTCATCTGCCCAATATATTTTTCCGCCAGCCGGATCAACGGCCACACCATAAGGATCGGTGAGATTGGCGACAATGGCAGTAAGGCCGCTGCCATCCAGGTTCATCCGCCAGATATTACCAGTTCCGGTTACTTCAAAATCGCTGAAATAAATTTTGTTATTCACCGCATCCAATGCCATGCCCGCACCTGCTTTACCTGTGATATCTAATACGGTGGTGGAGGTTCCGCTACCGTCGAGTGACAGTTTTTTGATTAAATTGGTACCGTATTCAATATGAAAAAGTTCTTTTACCACAGGGGCACCGGTTACAGTGATGGTTTTGGAAAAAGTACTTTCGCCCACAGCACTCACGGCTTTTAATGTCACAGTGTAAGTGCCACCAGTCGGATAGGTAAACGCCGGATTTTGAGCAGTCGAAGTGGAGTTAGCGGCATCGCCGAACGACCATTGGTAGGAGGCTGCACCTTTCGAACTATTCGTAAACTGCACAGGTGTATTTGCGATCAGTGTTGCTTCATTTTCGACAGTAAATGTACAAAACGGTAGTACTTTGACCACAGAGATAGCGGTATTCGAGCCACCAGCGCCCGTAGCAATCAGCGTGACTGTAAAGTTCTCAGAAGTCGAATAGGATTTTTTCGGGGATACCTCTGTAGAAGTCGTGCCGTCGCCAAAACTCCATTTGAAGGCCGTTGCATTGCCTGAGGTATTGCTGAATTGAACCTCCTCATCTACTACTGCCGTCAATTTACTAACATTGAAAGAAGAAGTTGGGCTTTGTGGATCCGGGTCGTCTTTTTTGCAGGCACTAAAGAGTGAAATACCTAAAAGCAGGAGCAGTAAATAGTTGTGGTTGATGCGCATAATCGTTATAGTTAGTTTTATTGCTTAATATTTAATTTTATAGTAATAGTAAATCGTAATTCAGATCAATCGTGCTTCGACACTGCTCAGCAACAAAATCGTAAATCCCCTAATATCCCGGATTTTGGTACATCCCCGCATTAGTATTGATCAGTATTTCACTCAAAGGGATCGGAAACAGGGTTTGGTTGACAGAATTGACTGTTGACAGAACATCCACAGCCCGGCCCGTTCTTACCAGATCAAACCACCGTTGTCCTTCGAAAGCAAACTCCAGCCGGCGCTCTTCTTCAATAGCAGCCAGGAGCGAAAGGAGGGAGGTGGCCGTGGTTCCTGGCAGGTTGGCCCGGAATCGGACTGTATTGAGATCGTCCTTTATTTGCTGCAAATCACCTCCTTGTTGAGCGGTGGCTTCCGCACGGATCAGGTACATTTCGGCTAAACGGAGCACTACCACATTGTCGCTCCCGGTGCTGAGATCGTCATACTTAATAGCATATGGCAATCCTCCTGCAAAAGCAATGGAGGCTGCAAAACGCTTGTCGGCCGCTGTAAATTTGCTGACCAGGTCGTCGGAGGGTGCTACTTCCCTGCGGCCATTCAGGGTAAGCGGAAAATTATACTCCGCAATTCTGTTCCTGTCGAGCGGGACAAAATCCACTTCAAAGATCGACTCTGCAGTTTCTTCTCCTGAAAAGATATCTGCAAAGTTGCCCATCAACTGGTAACTACCGCTGTTAATCACGTCATTAGCCAAACGCACAGCATTCGGATAATCTTTTTGATACAGGTAAACCCTTGCGAGCAGTGCATTGGCAGCATGACGGGATGCTCTTATTTTGCTGCCGCCCGCTGGCAGATTGGCCACTGCAAATTGAAGATCTGCAATAATGGCAGCATAAACTGCGCTCACTTCATCACGGGGTACGTTTATATCCTCCACACCTATGGTAGGGGTGGTTTTTACCGGAATAGCGCCAAAATAGTTCAACAGGTTAAAATGATTTAATGCCCTGATAAAATACAATTCGCCCAGTGCCGCATTTTTTTCAGCTTCAGTCATATCAGCAATACCTGGCACCTGTTTGATGACATTGTTGGCCACATTGATACCATCGTAAATGGCCGACCAAATCCCATCGACCGATTCATTCTCCGGCAGAATGCTGTTATTATCTATTTCAGCGTAGCTAACAGATGTAGCATTGGGAGGATGCACGAGATTGTCGGCTGCCAGATCGGCAAAAATGCCGTAACTCCGGCCGTAATAACTCAGGGCCTGAAGTCCGGAGTAAGCACCATTTATGCCCCGTGTAATGCCTTTTTTATCTTTAAATGCATCTGCTGCCGGAATAGCGCTTTGTGGCTCCACATCGAGTACATTGCAGGAGGCAGCAAACAACAGTAAACAGCCAATGAGATAAATATACTTCATGATCAGAATGTCAGATTGAATCCCAGGGTGTATGCACGCGCCTGCGGATAGGTGAAAAAGTCAGTCCCAATAATGGCATTTTCGTTGCCGCGATAGTTCACTTCAGGATCGAGCCCCGAATAATTGGTGAAGGTGAGCAGATTTTGTCCACTGAAATAAATTCTTAAACCACCGATTTTCCGGTCGGCTAATTTTTGCTTGTTAAAAGAATATCCCATCGTGAGGTTTTTCAACCGCAAATAAGAACCATCTTCAATAAAGCGGGACGAGACCCTTTTATTGGACGCTGCGCGAACGGGATCGTTGGTGGCGTCGGGAATAGCGGTGATATCGCCCGGTTTTTGCCAGCGGTTATTCACCACTGCTAATTGATTATCACCACCCTGTAAAGATTCGAGGAAAAGACGGGAACCATTGAACATATCATTGCCATAAGAACCCTGGAAAAAGAAACTCAAGTCGAGTCCTTTGTAACCTAATGTATTGGTAATACCGCCGATAAAATCCGGATGTGGATTACCTACTTTAGTGCGGTCGGCGGTCGTGATTTCGCCATCGAAATTTTTATCAGCATACACAATATCGCCCGTAGACGGATCGACACCCAATGATTCGTAGCTGTAAAAAATACCGATAGGCTCGCCTTCTTCGATCCGGTTACTGCCGCGACCGAGGTCGTCAATCGGCTGTTTATTGTATAGTTTCAGTACTTTATTGTGGTTGGCAGACACATTGAGCCGGGTGCTCCAGGTAAGCTGCCGGCCAGCGAGATTATCTGTAGTCAAGGACAGTTCAATGCCCTTATTTTCCACTTCGCCCACGTTTTCAGTGATTACCGAGAATCCGGAGCTGGTGGGTAGTGGCCGACTCAGGAGCAGGTCCCTGGTGTGTTTATTGTAGACATCCGCAGTTAAGGCCATCCGGTTATCGAACAGGCCGAGGTCTAATCCCAGATTGAGTTGGGAGGAGGTTTCCCATTTCAGGTCGGGATTGGGGATGTTGCTGGGGTAAACGCCCGGCTGTCCACCGTAAGCAGTGATGCCGTACAATGCTGCGTAAAGGAATTGCGGAATATCGTCGTTGCCGGTAAGGCCGTAACTGGCTCTTATTTTCAATTCCGACACTGATTTTATGTTGAAAAAATCTTCTTCTCCAATACGCCACGCTCCTGATACCGCCGGGAAAAACCCATTTCGGTTATTTTCTCCAAAACGGGAAGATCCGTCTAAACGGCCTGAAAAAGTAATGAGGTATTTGTTGTCAAAATTGTAATTCGCCCGGCCAAAAAACGACCGGATACCGTTCTCATACCCGGAGGTGCTCGCCGACACAATCGTAGAGGCGGCATTAATATATTGTAGTGCCGGATCGGCATAGTCCTGAGCCCGGATGAACGAAGAGCGGTTCTCGTATTTTTCGAAACTATACCCACCCATGATTTCCACGGCGTGTTTTTTGATGGATTTCTGGTACCGAAGAAAATTATTCGATACCACATTCATCACATTGGAGTAGGTTTCGAAACCGAGGCCGTTGAATTTAGCCCCCTGTACGGTCTTGATCGATTCGTAGGCATGTTCGCGGAAGTTCAGGAAATCCACGCCCCATTTAGAGGAGAAAGTAAGGCCGGGTAATATTTTATAGTCAGCATAAATATTGGTAATCGTACGGAAAGAGAAATTCTGGTTAATGGCCTCGTTGGCAATGGAGACGGCATTGGAATATGGGCCTTCCTGGTTGTAAGAACCGTCGTCGTTGTAAATCGGGAAAATAGCAGGTGTGGAAATGCCATTGGGTAGCGGTCCGTGCAAAGATTGGTCGCCTTCCACACGATTGGTTTTTGCACGGGAAAGTCCGATACTCGTCCCGATCGTCAGTTTCCGGGACATTTTATGGTCTACATTTACCCGACCATTGATTCTTTGGTAATCAGTGCCGATCAAAATGCCTTCCTGGCGGAACAGATTGCCGCTCATAAACACTGATGTTTTGTCATTACCACCAGTTGAAGAAAGTTCGTAGTTGGAAATCGGTGCGGAACGAAAAATGACATCCTGCCAGTCGGTATTTATTTTGTTGTTGTTGATGTCGTCGGGCGAGAACACTTCTGTACCGGCCAGGTCATTGCGGTACAACATCCAGCCTTTGGCATCGAGCATTTCCAACGTTTTCCATGCCTGCTGTATGCCGTAATAGGCGTTAAGATTAATGACTGATTTTCGATTGCCCCCTCTTTTGGTAGTGATGATCACGACGCCATTGGAAGCACGAGCACCGTAAATGGAAGCCGCAGCGGCATCTTTCAGCACGCTGATGGACTCAATATCGTTGGGATTGAGGTCGGATAACGCGTTGATTCCTTGGCCTTCGTAACCAATCTGAGCAAAATCACCGGTAGTTACAGGAATGCCATCAATAACATAAAGCGGCTGACTGGAGCCGCCAATGGAACTGACGCCCCGGATACGAACCGACATTGCGCCACCCGGAGTGCCAGAGTTCTGCGATACCTGAACACCTGCCGCTTGTCCCTGAAGGAGGCCATCAATACCCGGCACAGGAAGGTCTTTCAGGTCGGATGATTTGATTTCGCCCACCGATCCGGTAAGCAGGGCTTTTTTTTCAGTATTATAACCTACCACCACTACTTCCGATAGTGCTTTTGCGTCGGGTTCCAGCACGACATCAATGACTGAGCGGTTATTGATATTAACAATTTGTCGCGCAAAACCGAGATAGGCAAATTCAATGGATGTGGTGCCATCATTTACACGGATGCGGTAATTACCACTCGCATCGGTCACGGCACCGTTTCTGCCGCCAGTTTCCGTGATCGTTACTCCTGCCAGTTCTTCCCCTTCAGGCGAGGTCACTTTTCCGGTAATTGTTTTTTCGATCACCACTACAGTTGCTCCCCATCTTCCCCCTGGAGTAGCGGCTATGGAAAGTGAGGGGAGATAAACGAGCAGTGCAAAAAGATAACTAAGCCTGAATGATGACTTGTAAATGTGGTGTAGATAGTGGATCATGCTTCAATAAAATGCGAATAGTCAGGGAGACAAGGTAACAAGCCGTAAAAGGCAATTTTTACCTGTGGCAAATGTAACAGAAAAATGAAAAAAAATTCTAAATGCTGCTACCTTTGCGGAATAACATTTTAATATCCGTTTAAAGAATACTACGTTTTATGGAAGGTAAATTGGAGTCCAAGCACAATTTTATGTTTTGGTTTCACCTGCTCATCACCTCATTGGCCTGGGTTGGTCCGTTTCTTTTTTCCTGGCAAATCATGTGTGTGGCCTACACGATCATTTTACTCCAGTTTGCTGTTTTCAACAAATGTTTGCTCAATGCGAAACATGAACTTACTGATCACACAGACGCCACTTTTTACTCGTATCTTTTTGAGTCGATGGGAATGACGGTGAATCGCCCTTTGATCCGGGTCATTGCACGACGGTACCTCTATTTTGTATTGGGATTTTTAAGTTGGTTTTGGCAGGTTTGGTTGGGGCATGAGGCTTTGCTTTTTTAGGAGAGATTAGTTTTCGATCACAATTTTATACTTTCCCAAAAGCCCCGCAATTCCCTGAATCGAGAATTTGGCGCGGGCAATCAGGTTGTTCTCCGGATCAATAGTATAATTAATGGCTGTCCTAAAATCAGCATTTTCCAAAATAGTGTTGTCAAACATAGCACCACTGAGATCACAATTTGGGAAAACGGCATACGTAAGATCCGCTTCCGATAATTCGACGTCCTCCATTTTACAGTCTTTAAACTTGGTATTTTTGAGTTTAAGCCTGTAAAAAGAGGTATAATTCAGTAAGCAGTCTTCAAAATCCAGCGCCAGCAAGAAATCATTGCATTCGTCAAAACGCAGTCCCATGAGTTTGCAGTTTTTAAATTGAATATCCCGGAATGCCGCGTCTTTCACCTTTGCCATGCTCAAATCGCAACCCTCAAAGGAGCATTCGATAAAGGTGATATCCGACAAATCAGCATTGATGAAGGTACAATGCGAAAAAGTGCAATTCTCGTATTCGCCTTTGGGCAGGGCATTTGTGGTATAATCCTCTCCGGTAAAACCGTAGTTGTCGATATAGTTTTTGCTCATGTGATGTTCATTTTATGAATGTCGGCATATCGTTTGACCAACCCATTGATAAACCGTTTTAAATAACTTTCGCTCAGGAACGAGTTGGACCAGTTGTCGTACCGCCGGCATTGAATGCCCAAATAAAAAAAGTAGAGGCTCACGCCTAGCGCGGGTAACAAACGTCTTTCCTCCGCTGTTATTTTGGTTATCGATTCGTATCCTTTGAAAAAGCTGTCCAGCTTCGCCTGGCATTCCTGCTCGTCTCTTTCGGTACTGTAAACTTGTAGCATGTAGTAAGCAATATCCATGCAAAGCCAGCCATTCCCACAAAAGTCGAAATCGAATATCGTGACTGCCCCGTCCTGATCAATATTCAGGTTGTCAAACCAAATATCGAGATGAACGGCTCCCGTCCGTAAATTTTTAGTTTTTACATCTTGAAATTCGTTCAATAAATACTGTTGCATCGCCTTCATAAAAGCCATTTCTGCCGTGTCGGCAGATAGAAACTGACTGATTTGCGAAAGTGGTTCAACGATTAGTACTGTTGGGGTGTAGGTGGAGCGGTTCAGGTGAACATTGGTGGTGATGGTATGTAATTGTGCCATGAGTTCTCCGATACTGCCATGTACATCGGCAGAAAAACTATGTAGTTTTTCGCCTTTGGCAAAAGAGAACAAAACGCCATACCGGTCGCCCTCGGGTGCATTCAAGACCTGAATAAAGGAATTATTGCAATCGGCAATGGGGTATGAAATGGAGATATTATTGGCTTTCAACAACTGCAAAAGCCTGATTTCCTCCAGAATTTCTGTTGCAGTACGCCAGCCTAAACTGTAGACGCGAAAAACGAATTTTTCCACGCCATCGTTAATCAGGTAGGAATCATTGATGCCTGCCCGAATAATGGAGCATATTACCTCGCTAGCAAACGGGTATTTATCCTGCAGATGCACCCCAAGGTGCGGTGCAGAAAGGTTAGAATTGGAGACTGGAAAATGGGACATACCGCCTAATAATCAGTGAGCCTGTTCCACCATGTTTTTTTCATGACGATAATTATCACCCCCAAAAATGCCAAAACAATACCCAAACCCGACCATTTACTCAGAATGAGATACATGGGAACCAGCATCAGCAATACTTGTCCAATCATACCCAAGACCAGGTTCAGCATATTTACACCCATGTTGGTGTTGCGTTCAAAGTTGGAATTTGCTGCTGCCGCCATTTGGTGCACCGGCTCCCAGAAGCCCCAGGGCCTGACTGTTGTATAAAAAGTTAACAGGGTTTCTTTGTTGGTTGGCGGTGCCGTATAGGTGCCTATTATGCAGGCAAGCAATTGAATAACAATAAAAACTGGGAAGAAATACAACATGCGGGTGCCATCAAAATAATGCGTAACACCTGTTACTGACAGCGCAGGAGGAATGGCACTCGCTACAATACCCGCCAGCATTCCATAAAAATAGCCATTCGCATTGAATCGCCACCAATACCACTTGAGCACATTGGCACATACAAACCCGCCATATAGCCCTGCGGTGATGATATTAAAAATCATATTCACGTCTTTGATCAACAAGCCCAAGCCAATCCCGAAAATGACCATTACGACACCACTCAGGTAACTCATACTGATAATCTTCGAGCGATCAGCCGCAGGATTGATGTATTTAAGGTAAATATCATTGACCAAATACGCTTGCCCAGCATTCAGTGTTCCACTAAAATTACTCATAAAGGCATCCAGAAAACCTGCGAGCACCAGCCCAATCAATCCAACCGGCAGGTATTTGCTGATCACTGCGGGCATGATATTTTCAAAATTGACAATGCCATCTGTTCCGGGATGCAATTGTAATTCTTTGTAATACAGAATTCCGAGTACACAGAATCCCATGGTCATAAAATACCGGACAGGCATCAGAATGACGGAAATAAATCCGCTCATTTTACTCGCCTCATCAGCACTCTTTGTACTCAGGATTTTCTGACAATCATAATTAGGCGCAGGTCCGGCTAAACTTTTCATAATACCACTGATGAGCATCATTCCCACTACAGCCGAGAAAAAGCCATATCCATCTTGTCCGAGTTTTTGGTGCGCATCCGATAGAATATTGGACCAATCTAACCCAAGTTCTTTTCCAAAAAAAGGCGAATCCCAACCATTGGGCACATTATTGACCACTGCTGCTGGAGATCCTCCCAAGTGCTGCATTGCGATGACTCCGACACACAGGGAGCAGATAATCATAATGATATACTTAATAACGTCGGCTAATACAATGCCGTGCATCCCTCCCATGATACTGTACAGCATGGCTACCAAACAAATCACCACCCCATAAAACTGCGCCACATTGTGTTTTGATATTTGCAGAGCGGCATTGTAGGCCGTTGAATCCACAGCAAATGCACTTTCGCCATGGCTCAAAAAAGGAAAAATATCCTTAATTTGCTCATAAGGAAGGAATATTTGCAGAAACTCGCCTACTCCCACGAAGGCATAAGCCATATAACCAATACAAAGAATCAGGGCAAACGCGACCACCACCAAATGGCTTTGATTCACACCCTGATCGGTTTTTCCGAACCGGGTAGTGAGCCATTCGGCGCCGGTAGTGGCATTGCTGCGCCGCAACCATTTGCTCAGGAAGACCATCAGAAAAATCTGGTTAAAAACCGGCCACATCCATGGAATAAACACACTTTTAAATCCGTATAAAAATGCCATACTCACCAGGAGCATCGTACCGCTGATATCGAACATGTCGCTGGCATCGCTCATGCCCAGCATATACCAGGGTAGGCTTTTCCCGCCCATCAGATAGGCGTCTTTGCTTTTTCGGGCCTGGTTGCGCATGAAAAAGCCTAAGAGCATGTCTGGGAATTTTCCCTTGCATAGTTTCATAGTTTTGAAATATTGATTTGGCAATTAGCCCAAAGTATCCATGCTTCAGAATTTTCTATGGTTCGCTCATAATCTTTGCTCAAACGC
>JBILHQ010000395.1:0-2881 GCA_044350415.1 Saprospiraceae bacterium
AACATCCCCACGCCCCCATCACACACACGCAGCCATTTTCCAGCCGTTTTCAGGCATGAATTAAGGCCCCAAAAAAATATCAAAGGCCATTTTTTTAAAAAAAATCACCATGAAATCAACAGAGCAGCATTTGTTAGACGGCACGTTTCGAGGGCACAGACATAGCCTAAGAGCCGAAAATTTCGCCGAAACGGTGGAAGAAATACCTATTCCAAAAGATCTGGACAAAGCCCTGCACCCTAAATTTTTGGAGGTTGCAAAGCAGGTTGGATCGTTAGGAATACTCACAGCTCAGGATTGTGATTCTTTGGTTTTGTACGTTCAAACGCTACAACTCAAAGAATTGGCATACAAAGAACTTCAGAGCGGCCTATTTACGGGCGAAGGTGTAAACCCTGCTTTTCGGGCATACTTACAATGTGACGCGGTTTTGAAGCCCTTACGCGATGCCCTGGGATTGAATCCAAAAGCCCGGCAATCACTAAAGACAAAAAAGGCCATTTCCAAGAAGTTGGATCCACTGGCAGCACTTTTTGGGAAGCAATAATTTTCACAAATTTTTAAACAATAACAAACACATGACAACCAAAACACAACGGTACGGCCGCATGAAACGGATCAATTTCAACGGTGACGCAATAACCACCCTTGACGCGGTTATTTATGAACCAACTGGAGCGAAATTCAATATTTCTATCCTGAAAGCCTTGGACGAATTTGAGCCGTTCGCAGATCTCAAAAATGAGACTTTCGAGGTTCGAGGTTTATTGACACAAGCCCCTGACCGTTGCCCGCTTGACCAGTCTTACCGGCAGCGTGTCGAATTTGATGGAGTGATATACACGGCATACGTCCTACTTTTTACCCCCATTTTGCCGGTAGTCAATGGGGAGGAAAAGAGCGTTCCACAGTTGGTGGGCTTACTTCTGGATGAAAGCGGAAGGGTGGTCTTTAAAGATCGTGTGCAATATGGTGGACACGCTTACCAGCTTGATTTTTCCGGAGCCGTACGCAATACGGTGAATGCATACCTTTTCCAGCGCGATTCAAAGAAGGTACCAGCGTCGGGAATCAGTACGACCATTGAAACCATAAACGCGGAAGCCCTCACACACCATTTCACCGCAAACGTGAACGCGCCCGGGTTTGGAAATTACCAGCACCGGGGCGAAGTGGCCGACCTCAAAAAGCGGGGCATATTACCAGGCAAACAGGACTTTTTCAAAGAGGCCTTCACGTGGTCCCCATTTGGCCGGACCGCCTTAATTGTGCAAGATTCAGCGGGCATGTACCATGTCTCTACCTTGAAGGATGGGAAGCCACAGGCAGCCCAAAAGCAGGCCAATTTTCAAGGGGCATTATCTAACGCTATCCAACAAACGATCTAAAACATGGCAAACGAAAAAACAAGGATTATTTCCGGGTATGCCCTTTGTTTCAATTTCGAATATTCGATGGGAACGTACCTGGAAAGCATAGCACCGGAGGCATTGGATAGATGCGATATGAGTGACGTGGTTCTACTCAAAGAACACCAGGCCGGACAACTGTTAGCCCGAAATACGTCGGGGACGTTGAAGTTACAAGTTGACGGCACAGGCCTGTTCTTTCGGGCTACCCTACCAAAAACAAGCCTTGGAAATGAGACGGCCGTATTAATCGAACGGGGCGACCTCTCGAAGTGTTCATTCGGTTTTATGCTGGGTGAAAACGATTCACTTTGGAGGACTGGCGAAGATGGTATTCCACGGCGCCGAATAATCAGGATCCAAAAAATTTTCGATGTGAGCGCAGTCTGTTTTCCAGCGTCGCCCGCCACCAGTCTATTCATGTCAAATGTGGACGGTCACACAGGGGCCATTCCGCCGGACATAGAAAACTATCAATCAGTTTTGAACCAGATCGAAAGATCGAAAACCAACACCATGCAAACGCAAATCAGATCAAAAGCAGATGAAGATGCACCGGAAAAATTCAGTGCCAACGCTCCAGCGTATGAATGCTGTTCGCCTAACGTAATTAATTCAGCACGGGCGGCAGTCTTCGCAAGAGCGCGACAAGTCGCCAAAGGCAAAGAGGCCGAACAACCGGAAAAGGAAATTGACTGGAGGGCGGACGTAGCGGAAAAATTGGCAAAGTCCATCGAACTCAAGAAACGCCACGAAGCCGACTATCTGGCATGGCAACAAAATGAGGCGGCAAAGAAACTACCTGTTTCTTCTGAACACATGGCAAGAGTAACCGCAAAAATGCGACAGCTTGCAGATCGTGAAAAAGAGCAGAACCGCCCGAAGATCATTACGAGTTGGTAATAACCTGTTTTATCATTCCATTTGATTTGTTGGCAGCCTGGGCGAAAGTCTGGGCTGTTTTTTTTTGTGGCCTGAATGAGTAAGTAATCTTTTGTATTGAGGTGTATTGGCCGTCATGCTTCGCAGTATGGCGGCCTTTTTTGGATTTGTGTAATGAAGCACCAGGGTAATTTTATCAGAGCGCACCTAAAAGAGCGCAGATACCACCTCGACGAATTGTCAGATGATGCACTGATAAAAATTGCTTGGGTATGGGCAATGACCCCAGAGCAGTTCTTTGCTTTGCCCGGGGATGGGCGGCCGTTTGGGTAAAAAAATGTACCTCAACACGCAGCATTAACAAATATAATTTTTGTTAATATTAAAGCCTATTAGGCGACCATTTCCCCTATTTGTACCCGAAACAATATAATGCGTTGATTGTCAGTAACAAAATATATTCTTGGCGAGAATATGTGAGGGTGTATGAACTATGATGTATGATGTATGAACTATGAACTATGATGTATAAAGGGGGAACATGATCTAAACCAAATAGAGCGGGTTCCGTTTACACATCATAGTTCATA
>JBILHQ010000145.1:0-16268 GCA_044350415.1 Saprospiraceae bacterium
TCGGTATCAGGTAAAACAGCAGTGCGCCCTCTGCCTGCTCCCCAGGGATACTGGTCGTTTAATGTATTAAATACGACAGGCGTCCAGGCATCCTCCCTGGCTAATTGGCAACCACTATTTCCCAATCCGGCAAAAGCAATCACGACAGTTCCTGTTCATTTTTCTGGAAAAACCCGTGGCTCCATATATGTGACGAATGCTCTAGGGCAGGTGGTGGAAACGATTTTTAAAGGCGAGTTTCCGGTAGGGGATGCCAACTACTTTATTCATGCCGAACGCTATCCGGCAGGAGTATATCAGGTAGTGTTGCAAACCCAAAATCAGCAATTGGCACAATCGCTGGTAGTGGAGTAACAATTTCTTGCGACCTTTGCGCCGCGATGCAAAAAAAGACCTTTTTCGCTTCAGACTTTCACCTGGGCATTGACGCCCGGTTTTCTTCGGCCGAGCGCGAAAAAAGCGTGGTCCGGTGGTTGAATCAGGCGGCTCCCGATGCGGAGGCGATCTATCTGGTTGGCGATTTGTTCGAATTCTGGCATGAGTACCGTTCTGTCGTGCCGAAAGGTTATACCCGGCTTTTGGGAACACTGGCAGAAATTGCCGATAGTGGTATTCCTTTATATGCTTTTACCGGCAACCACGATTTGTGGATGTTCGGGTATTTTGAGCAAGAGCTTGGTATTCCGGTTTATCGGCACCCTATTGAACAAATGATAGGCAGCAAACGTTTTTTAATTGGTCATGGGGACGGTTTGGGACCGGGGGATCGGGGGTATAAGATTATGAAAAAGGTATTTACCAATCCTAGTTGTCAATGGGCTTTTCAGTGGCTGCATCCTGATTTGGGTGCAAGTTTGGCGCATTTTGCCAGCGGGAAAAGCCGGGCGGCCACGCCAGAGGCCGAACGCAACTGGTTGGGCGACGAAAAGGAGTGGTTATTGCAATATTGCAACCGCAAAATATTACAAGGTACCGAGCCCGATTATTTTATTTTCGGGCACCGTCATCTTCCCATTGATTGGGCTTTGTCTAATGGCCGCAGCAGGTATGTCAATCTGGGTGAGTGGATGTGGGCCTATTCCTATGGTGTTTTTGACGGTCAAGACCTGAGTCTTCAGTTTTTTGAAAGAGAAGGAACTGTTATTTCAAACGGGCGCTAATAATTCGACAACACATGATCATTTCAGCAATAGTAGCTACCGGCAATAACCGGGTTATCGGCAGCAATAACGAAATCCCGTGGTACCTGCCCGCCGACCTTATTTATTTTAAAAAAACAACCATTGGCCATCCTATCATCATGGGGCGCAATACCTTTCACAGTATTGGTCGGCCGCTACCTAAACGGACGAATATCGTGGTAACCCGCGACCCGTTCTTTTCAGCAGCGGGAGTATTGGTTGCCCATAATATCGAAGAAGCATTGGAGTTGGCAGAGCGCACCGGTGCGCCGGAAGCCTTCATTATTGGAGGCGGACAAGTGTATAGCCAAAGTACGGATTTTTGGGATAAGATATACCTGACCGAAGTAGATACTGAGGCGAAAGGCGACACCTTTTTTCCGGAAATCAACGACCAGGACTGGCAGGAAATCAGTCGCGAAGTACACACCCCTGACGAAAAAAACGAGTACAATTACACCTTTATCGTGCTCGAAAGAACAGGTGTGAATATTCCCTGAAATTTTTCTCTGCCTCCAGGATGCAAAATATCTCCCTAATTTTTTATACTTTTGCACTGGAATTGTCCGGCAACGGCTGTGGCAATTGTAATGCATGGGATTTTTTAACAAACGAATTTGGACGACTATTAAATGGAAAAGAAGCGAGTGCTCCTGATTACACAGGAAATTGAACCTTACACCGAAGGGACAGTAATGTCCAGTTTAATTGCCAAGTTACCAAAATTCCTTTCAGATAACGGTTATGAGTTGCGTATTTTGATGCCGCGCTACAGTTGCGTCAATGAACGCCGTCACCGTCTCCATGAAGTGGTTCGCTTGTCTGGAATGAATATTATCGTTGACGATGACGATTATCCGCTCATCATTAAAGTTGCGTCCTTGCCTAACTCCCGCCTGCAGGTTTATTTCCTGGATAATGAGGAGTTTTTCAAGCGTCCTTCGATGTTTGGAGATGAAACACCGTTTGAGGACAATGCCGATCGTGCAGCGTTCTTCTGCAAAGGTGCCATTGAAATTGTAAAAAAATTCGGATGGGCACCTGATATCATTTTGTGCGAAGGCTGGATGACAGGCTTGATTCCTTTATACCTGAAAACAGCATATAAAACAGAACCACTCTTCGCTAATGCGGAAATCGTCTTCGGACTGTTTGCCTCTGAGCATGAGCAAATGAGTGAACGGTTCTTTGCTAAAGCGGCTATTAACAATCTGAAAGAGAGTGACCTCGAAGCATACCGCAATCCCGACGGTACTGCATCTATTAATCGCGGGGCCAGTACCTTCTCCGATTGTGTGATCGTAAGCAGCGAATCTATCGACATCAACGTTGATTATCTCAACACCGAAGGTGGAAAAACCGTGCAACCATGGCCGGGTGAAGAAGCGTATTTACCTAATACGCTGGAAACATTCCGCACGTTACTCGAAGTACCCGTTGAAGGTTGATTTTTTATCATTCTTTTATTTTAAAAAGAGCAAAGTTGCGTATTCATCAATAAGTGGTGCCTGAGTTAAGTCGAGGGCGACCACCTGTTGATAAATAGCACCACGGTACTTACGCAACTTTGCTCCTTATTTTTTATGAAAAACAAATTCGCACAATCACTCCTTTGGGCAACAGCTGCTCTTTTTATTTTTTGGGGCTGTACAAAATCCACTCCGTTTGGTTCAGACTTACTCGAGGACCAGGTAGCCGACTACAATGCGGTGGACATTCCGATTAATTGCACCGTTATCAGAGAAGATAGTGTAACGACATCTGACAGGAACAACTCATTTGAGTATTTCTTTTGCGGTCAGTTGAACGATGAGGAATTCGGGGTAACAACTTCTGAAATATTCGCACAGTTTTTTGTGGGGGGCATTCCAAAGTTTTTAGCTACAGACAAGCTCGACTCTGTTTGTCTTATTTTGCCGTATTACGCATCCGCAGTTTATGGTGATACCACTGCGTATCAGAATTTGCAGGTGTTTCAATTAGATGATACCATTTTGCCTTCCAGAAATTATTTTTCGGTCAATAGTATTCCAGCGAATATAGCAATAAGTGACCAGAATAATTTTATGCCGCGTCCACGTACTTATAAAAAAATATTGGATACTGCTGCTGCTACGACTAAACTCCCCCATTTGCAGGTGAATCTTTCATCCGCTTTTGGACAGAAGTTGATGGCACTCGACAGTCCTACGATGGCCAATAAGTTTTCATTTTGGAGAGCAATGAAGGGGTTGAAAATCGTTAGCACTAACAGTGGTACAGATAAAGGCTGTATGCTGGCTTTCAACCTGAACAGCACCAATTGTTTTATCCGGTTGTATTATTCGGTCAATGACACGACACATAAGTCTGTTAATTATGCTTTTAATACAGCAGGGTCCAATAAGTTTATGCGCTTTTCTCATAGCTACACCGGTACAAATGCTGGTGCGGCGGTCGATCAAGTAAATCCAGACCTCATTTACCTGCAAGGAGTGAGTGGTTTGAAATTGAAAGTGGAATTCCCAACCGCGGCTGCTGATTTCGATAAAATTTTGGTCAACAAAGCGGATCTTGAGATGACCATGGCATCTGATGTGGGATATCTTCCTATCAATCAGTTAGTCACCTATGACAAAGTGGACACTACTTTTGTGGTAACCAGCGACGTGCAATATGCATTATCTGTCGGTAGTAATTCACTTGCCTTTTTTGGGGGCACTCCACAGAAAAAAGCGGACATTTATCAATATCATCTGAACATGTCCAAACGATTCCAGAAAATTGTGGATGCTGATCCTGCTGATGCCGAGGCAAAGGTGATTTATATCAATGTTTTCCCGCAAAGAGGTTCTGCGGCACGTAATATTATTTATGGGGTAAATAATGCCAGTTATCCCATGAAACTCAGGATGAAGTACACCAAACTCTAATAAACCCATTTTATGTGTGGAATTGTTGCTTATATTGGCCCAAAACAAGCTTTTCCCATTCTGATAAAAGGGCTGCAGCGGTTGGAATACCGCGGCTATGACTCTTCCGGGGTAGCCCTGATTGACAGCGAACTCAGTATCTACAAAAAGAAAGGCAAAGTTGCTGAATTAGAGGCGTTTGTAAAAGATAAAAACGTAAAAGGGCACATCGGCATCGGCCATACCCGTTGGGCTACCCACGGTAAACCCGACGATATCAATGCCCATCCGCATACCGGCCAGCACGGCCGCATCGTCCTGATTCACAACGGAATCATCGAAAACTATGCTGTGCTGAAAAGTGCATTGACCAAACTGGGCCACACGTTCAAAAGCGAAACAGATACCGAAGTACTGGCGCACCTGATCGAAGAAGTACAACAACGCGATAACTTGCCCGTAGAAGAAGCAGTTCGGCAGGCGCTCACGCAGGCACACGGCGCATTTGCGATCGTGGTGATGGACAAAAACGATCCTGAAAAATTAGTAGCTGCGCGCAGATCGAGCCCGCTGGTCATTGGCGTGGGTAAAAATGAATTCCTCATTGGCTCCGACGCCACTCCTATCGTGGAGCACACTAAAAAAGTGGTGTATCTGAAAGACGAAGAAGTGGCTACCATTACCCTGGATGGCCAGATGCATATCAAAACTCTCCGCAATGAGGAGGCTACTGCTACCATTCAGCTGATTGAGATGGAAATCGAGCAGTTGGAGAAAAGCGGTTACGATTATTTCATGTTAAAAGAAATTTTCGAGCAGCCAACCACGATTGCCGAATGTATGCGTGGCCGGATGAATGAAGAAGAAGGCTGGGTGCGTCTTGGTGGTATGGAAGAGCATAAAATGCGGATGATTCATGCCGACCGGATGATTATTCTCGGTTGTGGCACTTCGTGGCATGCTGGTATGATTGCAGAATACCTTTTCGAAGATCTCGCCCGTTTACCGGTGGAAGTGGAATATGCTTCAGAATTCAGGTACCGCAACCCTGTGGTGCGGGAACGCGACGTCGTATTGGCTATTTCTCAATCGGGCGAAACCGCTGATACATTTGCAGCGCTTGAACTTGCCAAAGAGCGCGGTGCGCTTACTTACGGTATTGTCAATGTAGTAGGCTCGTCCGTTTCGCGCCTTACCCATAGTGGTTCCTATATTCACGTAGGCCCTGAAATAGGCGTTGCATCTACCAAAGCATTCACCGGCCAGGTAACGATGCTCACGATGATGGCATTGATTCTTGGCTACGAGCGCGGCTTTTTGCCCAAATCCAAATACCAACGGTTGGTACAGGAACTATCGCTTATCCCCGGAAAGGCAGAACGACTCCTCCAAAACTGTCAAAAACAGGTGGAATATATCGCCCGGGAGTTCAAAGATGCCAACAATGCACTTTATCTCGGTCGCGGGTACAATTTCCCGGTGGCTTTGGAAGGTGCTTTAAAGCTTAAGGAGATTTCCTATATCCATGCAGAGGGATACCCTGCTGCAGAAATGAAACACGGCCCAATCGCCCTGATCGACGAAAATATGCCGGTGTTCGTAATTGCCACCAACCTGAGTTCCTACGATAAAATTGTTTCCAACATACAGGAGGTAAAAGCCCGAAAAGGGGTGGTTATTGCATTGGTAACGGAAGGTGATGAAGCCATCAAACAGATTGCCGATTACACGATTGAAATACCTGCAACAGAAGAACCATTTACACCACTATTGTCTGTCATTCCACTCCAATTATTGGCGTACCATATTGCGTTGCTGCGCGGGTGTAATGTCGACCAGCCGAGGAATTTGGCGAAATCGGTGACGGTGGAGTAGTGGTCAAATTTTTCCACTACGCTACGCACTTCATAATCTATGTACCCCTCCTGTTTCTCTAAAGTGGTAATAAACATGGTTTTAATTATTTTTTAAAGCATTGATAGTCAGTTTTTTAAAAAATTAATCATGCCTTATTGAACATTCGCCAGCCCTTTACCCGGAGAAAAAGTTAAAACCATCTAATTTTGCCACATGCCAACGCTTTTTCTCATACCCGTACCTATTGCAGATGCGGCCATCCACACGCTTCCGGCGCACACGATCGGTGTGGCGCAGGATGTAGACTTTTATATTGCAGAGCGGGCCAAAACGGCGCGGCATTTTCTAAAAGCCATCGGCCTGAAGCGACCGATTCAGGAAATTGAAGTCACAGAAATTGATGAAAAAGACCCTTCTGTGGCCGAAAACGCCTTGAAACTGGCCTTGGCTAATGGCAAAGATGTGGGGCTCCTTTCAGAAGCCGGGTGTCCTGGCGTGGCCGATCCTGGTGCTAATGTAGTGGCATTAGCCCACCGCCTGGGTATGTCGGTAAAGCCGTTGGTCGGTCCGTCCTCGTTGTTGCTGGCACTCATGGCTTCAGGGATGAATGGCCAGCAGTTTACTTTTCACGGCTATTTATCGCCCAAACGTCCTGAATTGGCCGATGATTTGAAGCGGCTGGAACTATTGGCCGAAAAAAACAAACAGACCCAATTATTTATCGAAACACCATACCGCAGCCAAATGGTACTCGAAGTGGCACTCTCTGCACTACGACCCGATACGCAGTTTGCCGTGGCACAGGATATTACCGGCCCCGGCGAATTTATCCGCAGTCTGACGGTGCAACAATGGAAAAAAACGCCGCCTGCACCGTTGGTTAAAGCACCTGCTGTTTTTTTAATTTTCAGAAAATGAACGACGACACACTCAATATTGATCTCTCTCAGCCCGCTGCCACCGACGCCGAGCTGCTCGCGGTATTATCAGCCCGCATTGAGGGTTTACTCGAAACTGATCAGGATATGCTGATGAGTCTGCTTTATCGCTTAGATATTGAAGAAAAGGCTATTCTCCGGGCACTGGAACCAGGCACTGATGTTTCAGCAGCGATGGCCCTGGCCAAAATTGTGTTGGAACGACAGAAACAGCGGACCGCTACTAAGCGCGCCATTTCGGTGCGGCCACTGGAGGATCCAGAGGAGTGGAATTTATAAAGGCTGAATTGCCTGCATCTGCACATTTAAGTAAAATCAACTATGCATCCTGTAGACACGCTGCGTATTCATTTTAATCCCGACCAACTAGCCATCCTGAACGCCGTGATGGCTTTTTTAATGTTCAGTGTGGCCCTGGATATTAAGTTTTCTGATTTTCGGAAGGTCGCTCAGTTCCCAAAATCTGTGATGACCGGCATATTTGCCCAATACCTGCTTTTCCCAATTTTAACATTGGGTATTATTGCATTATTCCAACCGCCGGTGAGTGTGGCGCTGGGGATGGTATTGGTGAGCATGTGTCCTTCAGGCAATATGACCAATTTTCTGGTACATTACGCCAAAGCCAACATTGCCCTGTCGGTCACCCTGAACGCGATTATTATTTTGTCGGCGGCAGTAATTACCCCTGCCGGTTTTTTATACTGGTCGCAATGGGTAGCCGGTGCCGATGAATTTCGGCATTCTTTCCATATCGGTCTTGGTGAGATGGCACTGATTATCATCCAGTTGATTGTCATTCCCTTATTGATTGGCATGACGATACACTCCCGTTATCCGGCGTTTACAGCGAAAATACATCCATGGGTGCAACGGGCAGCGCTACTGCTCTTTTTTTCCATTCTGGTACTGGCAATAGCCGGCAACCGGGAGAACCTCGTTAATTACCTCGGTTTTGTTTTTATCCTGGTGGCTGTACACAATGGCGTGGCCCTGCTTTCGGGTTATTCCTTAGCCCGCCTGTTCAGATTGCCCGAAAACGATTGTCGCGCCCTTGCATTTGAAGCTGGCATACACAATACTGCCTTGGGTTTGCTCCTCATTTTCCGGTTCTTCGACGGACTGGGCGGCATGGCCCTGATAGCAGCCTGGTGGGGAATCTGGGATTTGGTGACCGGGTATTCGCTGGCGTGGTGGTGGAGAGGCCGGGCAAAGTAAACAGGCAAAGACAAAGCGCAGCGTGAACTGCGAGCAATTCAATTGCCATTGGAAATAAGATAACTGTCCTGCTTGCAATCGGCGGCTCCCACCGCAACAACTCTCGATAACCTTATTCTCTCGCAACTGTTTATTCATCATGCATCCAATATTACTTTTCGATGGGGTCTGTAACCTGTGCAATGCTTCCGTACAATGGGTGCTGTTGCACGATAAAAAAGGTGTTTTTCGCTTTGCTGCGCAGCAATCGGAGGCAGGTCAGGAGCTCTTGAAGCGCCATGGGCGGCACACCAGCACATTTGACTCGGTCGTGTTGGTAGATGGCGACCGTATCTATATTCAATCCGATGCAGCCATTGAGGTGGCGGTCCGGTTAGGTGGGATTTGGCGATTGATGGGTATTTTCAAAATTGTTCCAAAGGTTGTCCGGAATGGCATATATGACTGGATTGCCCGCAATCGCTTCCGCTGGTTTGGGAAGCGGGAGCAATGTATGTTGCCACGGCCGGAGTGGAAAGAGCGGTTCTTGTAAAATAGATAAAAAACAAAGCCTTCCCCCTGGTACGGGAAAGGCTCTTGTATTCACACTTGGGCAATCGGGTTTTCACTGGTTCATCAGGATCGTTTCCTATTAGTAAGCTGGTATTTGATTAAATTTTATAAAATACGATATAAGACAATATGGTGGAGGCCCGATTGGGCATAAAACACTTGGTTTTTTGTTGTATACTATTATATGCGGGTACCTCCCCAAGTGTGAACCTGGTAGCGCATTTATTTTAAAAAAATATTTTGTTTGAAAACGTACCAACAAAATGTAGTGTCGCGTAACTTTGTCCAATGGACACAGTATTCTATTTTATTTTAGGGTTGCTGGCTTTGGTCATTGTGGTGCTGTTACTGCGCAAACCAGTATCCATGACGCAAAGTACAGAGATGGTTCCCAAGGCCCTGTATGATGCGGTGGATCATCTGGTACAACAACAACGGAACGATATGAATGAAGCGGAGCTGGAAATCCGGAATATATCCGGCCAATTAGCGGCAAGGGAACAACAGATCCTTCACCTCCAGAACATGTTGGAACAGGCCACCCTTCAAACGGCTCAAACCGATATCCGCCTCAAAACAGAATTTGAGAACCTCGCCAGCCGCCTCCTGCAACAAAAGGGCGAACAAATGAGCGACAATAATGCCCGGCAAATGCAATTGATTTTGCAGCCGTTGCGCGAAAAAATAAAAGACTTTGAAGAAAATATCGACCGGAAATTCACGGAAGAAACCCGCGAAAAATCAGGATTAAAAAAAGAAATTGAGCAGCTGTACGACCTGAACCAACAACTCAGCCGCGACGCCCACAACCTCGCCACTGCCCTCAAAGGCCAAGGTAAAACCCAGGGCGACTGGGGCGAATTTCAGTTAGAAGTATTATTAGAAAAGGCCGGTCTGCAAAAAGGCATTCATTTTATTACCCAAAATACGTACCGCGACGAGGACGGCGCTGCCAAACGCCCCGATTTTATTATTCAATTGCCCGACAACAGGCAGTTGATTATTGACTCTAAAGTATCCCTTACTGCGTTTGAACGGTTTCATAATGATCCCGATCCTGCCGAAAAAGGCAGACATCTTAAAGCGCATGTCGACAGTATCCGATCGCACGTGGATGACCTGAGCCGGAAGAACTACCAGAATCTCCCCGATGTAAATACCACCGATTATCTCCTGTTATTCATTCCACTCGAACCGGCATTGACCACCGCCACACAAGCCGACCCCAGTCTGTTCACCGATGCGCTCGATCGCAATATTGTACTAGTGACCACGACCAGTCTGCTGGCCACTATGCGCACTGTTTCGCATTTGTGGAAACAAGAGAAACAAACCCGTTCTGTGCAGGAAATTGCCCGGCAAAGTGGCCTTTTATACGATAAATTTGTCGCTTTTGTGGAAGATTTGCGCAATATCGGTGCCCGACTCGACCAAGCCAACCAGGCATACAGCGATGCTATGAACAAACTTTCCTCTGCCACGCGTCCAGGAGATACCTTGATTGGGAAAGCCGAAAAAATACGGGAACTGGGGGCCAAAAATTCCAAAACACTGCCGGCAGATCTTTTAAATAGTGATTAGTGATTTAGTGGTGAGTGTTTAGTGGTGAGTGGTGCGAATGACGGGTTCGTTTCTTAAAGTAATTGGTAACCAAGACGTTAGATTTAATAACTTTTTAAAAATTGTCAAATATAAATACGGAATTAGCTGATTTTCAATTTTTTACCCGTTATTCGCATTAGTGTTTAGTGGTGAGTGGTTTCGCTGGGATGTCTCACCACTAAACACTAAACACTCACCACTAAACATTTCCTTATCTTTGCATCCCTTTTACAATTGACTTGTCTTAGTACACGTGAATCAGCGCATATTTATACCGTTACTTATTCTTGGAGCCCTGCTGCCGGCACTGTTATTGGCCCAGCCGAAAACAGGTAAAATTGCATTTACTGCCTCCGTTTCTAAAAAGGAAGTCGTCGAAGGCGGATTAATAGAGATTACCTTTCAACTGACAGGAACGGCGGGCGGACAATTGAAGGTACCCAATTTTGGGTCTTTCCGGCAAACGCGGGGAGCCCAGGAAATGTCGGGAATGCAGTTTTCAGGAGGCAATATGCAGGCCCATCATACCTGGGTATTTCCCCTCATGGCACCCAACGCCGGGGACTATACCATTCCCGGAGTGATGGCGGTGGTCAATGGCACCACTTACCGCACTGCACCTGTACAGGTGAAAGTCGTTCCTGCCGGAAAAGACAACTCAGGCGGTATCAACAGTGTCCCTAAAGGCAGTAATGCGAATCTATTTATTACCACAGAATTCAGCCGGTCTTCTGCCTACGTGGGCCAGCAGGTGATCTGTACGGTGAATGTTTATACCAAATTTAACCTTGCAGGTATCGATCTGGTGTCGGTACCTAAGGCCGGAACGGCGGCCATGAAGGAACTGGAGCGGTATGATATGCCCGTTACGGAAGAAACGGTGGGCGGCATTAAATATACCAAACGCGCCATTTATGCGGCAGTGTTTTTTCCTGAAAAAGCCGAAAAAATTACGGTTTCGGCTGTTCAGGCCAATGTTGCGGTTGAACCGACGAATATTTTTTCACCCACCAGATCCGTTCGGCTATCTACCGAACCAGTGGTTTTAGATATAAAAGCACTGCCTGTTCCCGCACCCGAAGGATTTACCGGGGTGGTAGGAGAATACCAGGTCGAAGCTAAAACCGACCACGATACTGCTGCGGTGGGCGAAGTATTTATGTGTGAAATATCGATTCGGGGTAATGGCAATGGCCGTTATTTTGCCCCTCCCAAACTCATCCTCCCCCAAGGACTTGAAGTATTTGATCCGGTGGTCAAAGAAGACGAAGCGTTTGAAAATGGGCGGGAACTCGTTCACCGGCAAGTGCTGGAATACGCCATATCTGCCAAACAAACAGGCGATTACAACTGCCGGCCCACTATTGTTTGGTTTGATCCCGATAGTAGTAAGTTCGTTAGTTTTTCGCCCCAATTGACACTAAAAGTGGTTGATGCCGACCCGTATGGCGCCAATAAGGTGAATCCGCCATCCCCCAAAGTTTCGGTGAAGGATAGTTTCTGGCTTTCGCCGAAGTTTATTGGCGCTGTTTCACTGGGCATTGCCGCCCTGTTGCTGTTACTCTATTTTCTTTTTATTGCACGCTCAAAAGCGTCGACCGCCATAACTAATGGTGCGCTGCCTGGTAATACCCCCCCTGCTTCGACAGGCTCAGCAACTGATGCTTCGACAGGCCCGGCAACATCTCTGGATGTTGTTAAACCCCCACGCCTTTCTGATTCAGGTAAAGGGCTGGAACACCTGTTATATGCAGGCAGTGCCCACACGTTTTATGCAGCGCTTTATGGTGCTGTCAAAAACGCATTTGCCCAACAAATGGGACTTCAGGCATCCACCCTTTCTGTTGAACAGGTTGCCGCATGGATGGCCACAAATGGATACGATCAGGCGCGCATCAGCGACCTTCACTCTTTATTTCAAACCTGTGAAGAGGCACTTTACGGCGGGCAGCCACACACCACTGAAATGGACCTGATGCTTCAAAAAGCCCAACAATTTATTCGGAAATGAGTATTTCGCCAGATCAATATACAGCGTTGATTCGCACGGCTTTTCGCGACAAAGGTAAGCCCGAAACAGCGCGGGGACAAATGGCCTATATGAAAGACCATTTTCCTTTTTTTGGATTAAAAAAGCCGGAATGGACGGGGCTCACCAAGGCGCATTTTGAACAGTATGGTGTGCCTTCTGGAGCTGATCTGGACGCGGTCATCCGAAAATGCTACCAGGACGAATACCGGGAAATGCACTATTTCGCCCTTGAAGCTGCCCAAAAAAACATTAAAAAACAACCTGCTGAATGGATAAGTCTGCTGGAAGAACTGATCGGGACCAATTCCTGGTGGGATTCGGTCGATTGGATTGCCAAATTGGTAGGTATTCATTTTCAACGTTTCCCTGAATTGATTGAGCCGGTGACTTCCCGTTGGATGGCTTCCTGTAATTTCTGGTTACAACGGGTTTGTTTGATCTTCCAGTTGAGCTACCGCAACAAGACTGATGCTGCCTTGTTGTTTAAATACGTTCAAATGGTGGCGGCATCTAAAGAATTTTTTTTACAAAAAGGTGCCGGTTGGGCACTTCGTCAATATTCCCGCACCGATCCTGAGGCTGTTCGTGCATTCGTGGAGCGCACCTCTTTGGCCCCTTTAACCCGCCGGGAAGCCTTGCGATTGATGGATAAGCCATAAATTTGCTGTTACTACCAATGCTCCGAAAAAAATGTCCATACTGTTCCGGTTTTTCCTGTTATTTTTCCTTGGTTTTTCCACGCCGGTTTTCCCGGGTGGTGTCTTTCAGTTTTCACAGGGCGCTTGCGATACCTACCAAAAAATTGCCAGTTTGCGGTTCTCCGAAGCATGGACCGATCTTGCAAATCTCAAAAAAAGTGAACCCGACAACCTGGTCTTGCTGTTTCTGGAAAACTATCTCGAATGCGCCACAGCATTGCTCAATGACAGTGAAAAGGATTACCGGAAATGGAGTAAAAATATGGATAAACGCCTGTATAAAATATCCCAGGGCGATAGTAAATCACCGTATTTCCTCTACTGCCAGGCCGAAATAAGGCTGCATTGGGCAATATTGCGGGGCCGGTATGGTGATTATCTTTCTTGTGTAAGCGATGTTAAACAAGGATATGCGCTGCTGGAAGAAAATCAGCGCCGCTTCCCCGATTTTGCAGCCAATAAAAAGAGTCTCGGACTGCTGCATGCCGTCATTGGCAATGTGCCGGATGAATTAAAATGGGCTGTCAGGGGCGTTAGCGGCATGAAAGGTACCATCGCCCAGGGGGTACAGGAGATGGAAGAGGTATTGACTTACGCCCGGTCAAATCCCGATTTTTTGTTCGGTATCGAGTGCTTTGTTGCCTATTCTTATTTACAATTGCATTTGAATAACAAAAGTGAAGCTGCCTGGAATACCATGAAAGAGATGCAAAATTTGGCCAGAAACAATCCATTGGCCAGTTTTGCTTTAGCGAATGTCGGTATGCGTACCGGTCACAACGACGAAGCCATTAAACTGCTCGAACAAATGCCCGCCGGCAGCCAGTATCACCCTTTCCCTTACCGGTATTTCATGTTGGGTATCGCCAAGCTTTACCGCCTTGACAAAGATGCTAATCAGCCATTATTGCAATTTCTTTCCACTTACAAGGGTAGTTTTGGGATCAAAGAAGCGTATCAAAAGCTGGCCTGGTACCAGTTGATCAATAACGATCAGCAAGGGTACTGGAATTATATTTACCAGGCAAAAATACAGGGTATCGTTCGTGCGGATACCGATAAAGCAGCCGATCGGGAAGCCAACAGCGGTGAAATGCCCGATTTGCTCCTGCTGAAAGCCCGGCTGCTTTTCGATGGTGGTTATTACCAACGGGCACTCGATTTGTTGAAAAATAACGGCACACCATATGCCGGACACGAGAAAAATCGCCTGGAATACAGTTACAGGATGGGCAGGATCTATGACCAGCTCCAAAAAACAACCGATGCTACCCGCTACTATAAAGCGACCATTGAAATGGGGGAATCCAAACCCTGGTATTTTGCCTGTAATGCCGCATTGCAATTAGGCACCCTTTACGAAGAAAAACGGGAATGGGCGAATGCACGGGTAGCTTATCAAAAGGCAATTAAAATAAACCCGGAAGAATATGCCGCCAGCCTGCATGCCCGTGCAAAGGCAGGACTGAACCGGGTGAAGGGAAAATGAAGTCATTTTTTCTCCGTTACTTAGCAGCTCTTTATACAAGATTTATAGTGGTGGCCACTCACCGCAATAAATCTAAAGTCACTCATTATGCAAGTTGTTGTTTACGGCAAACAATATAAGGAAAAGGACCTTCCTTTTATCCAAACGGTTTTTGATGCGCTGCACAGAGAAGGGTTTAATACGTACGTCTATACCCCATATCTGCAAGAAATCATTCATCATGTGAAATTTCCGGGCCCTTATGCGGCGTTCGATGAGTACCGCGATTTTCAGGTGCATCGAATTGACTATGTGATCGTACTGGGAGGCGACGGGACGATGCTGAATGCAGTGACGCTGGTGCGCAATTCGGAAGTGCCCATGTTGGGAATCAATCTGGGCCGGATGGGTTTTTTGAACAATATCGAAAAAACCCATATCAGCGAGGCATTCGACAAATTGAAGCGGGGCATGTACCAGATCGATGAGCGCAGTACCCTTTACCTGGAAAGTACGCCCGGACTGTTTGGCGATATGCCTTTTGCGCTCAATGACTGCACGATCCTGAAACGCGATACTTCCTCTATGATTACCGTACACACATTTGTCAATGGAGATTACCTCAATTCTTACTGGGCCGACGGGATTGTGCTCGCGACACCAACAGGCAGCACTGGTTATTCTTTGAGTTGCGGCGGACCGGTGATCACGCCCGATTCCTCCAATTTTGTACTGACGCCAGTAGCGCCCCACAACCTCAACGTGCGCCCCATCGTTATTTCAGATACGTCGGTGGTATCGTTTGAGATTGAAGGGCGCGCCGACAATTTTATTTGCACGCTCGATTCGCGTTTTGAGCTGATTGGGGCCAGGCACCAGCTGGCTGTGCGCAAAAATGATTTTAGTGTAAAATTAGTGCAATTGCAGGACGAAACTTTTCTGAAAACAATTCGGGAGAAGCTCGCCTGGGGAAAGGATATCCGCAATTAATTGACTTGAGTGCGTGACAAAATCGGCGCGCTAACTCCCCAGCCCCGATTTTGTCACCCACTCAATTGACTTGTGAGTTACAAAGTAAACGTAAGTCCTCCCACCGCACTCCAATAATTGAACCGGTAAATAATCTGATCGTCAGATTCGGCACCATGTGTCGCTACAGTATACCTGCCTTCCAGTTTTAAGCCAAGGCGTTTCACCAATTGAATTTGTAATCCGCCGCCAATAAACCCACCTGCGGCAATTTGCCTGGGATAAGAACGTCCCACCAAATCACTTGATAAAGTTCCCAATCCTATTTCGAGGCCATTGGTAAACCGGGCGTTAAAATCTTTACAGATTCCCAATCCGCCCTTTATAAAAAGCAGGTCATCTTTTAAAAAACGATATTCCGGCACCAGAAAGACCTGGAATTGATTCACTTCATAATAACCCCGGTGACGGAATTCGGCCGTGCTTTGTGTGGCCGTGATGGTATGGTCAATAAAATAGCTGCTGGAGTGTATCCCGGCTTCCGCACCGGGATAAAAACCGTTTTTGACAGGTACAGTAGCAGCGATGGCTGCGCCCAGGGCTTCCTTCCGATTACCCATGTCTTTTGAAAAACGAAAATTACCCGAATGGAATTGGGGTTGCCAAAAATCAAAGGTGAAAAGATGGGGCAAATAACGACAACTGTTTTGGGCATTCCATGGACACTTTTACAGGTTTTGGACAGGGCAAATTTTCAGGGGCGCGTGGTGCTCCTGCTGATTGTGTGACCCGTTCCAACTTAAGGTTATTCCAGTTGTGTTTTGAATGTAAAATACGGGCATTTGGGAGGGAATTATTGTGG
>JBILHQ010000146.1:0-16138 GCA_044350415.1 Saprospiraceae bacterium
TCAGTTGGATTCCATGCGTATCTATTCCGATAACACGATTACTGGTTCGGTAATGATTGATGGAACGTCTTACACGGATGCTGGTATCCGTTTCCGCGGTGATAAATCCTATCAAATGGGACTCAAAAGGAATCCTTTTGGCATTAAACTGAATACGAAAGACAAAACCCAAAACCATCAGGGGTATACATCGCTCAAACTTTCCTCAGCACTCCGCGACCCCAGTATGGTGCGCGAAATGATGTTCTATGAAATTGCGGCTAAATACTTGCCAACACCACAAGCATGTTACACCAAATTGTATGTCAATAATGAATATATTGGAATTTTTGTAAATGTGGAAAGTGTTGATGGCCCATTTCTGCGCAAGAACTTTGGTTCCGACAACCGCCCGTTTTTTAAAGCTGGTGTCGATTACAAACCGCAGGTGCCTTCTACCTGTAAAAATAACCTGAACGGTTCACTGGAGTTTGAAGAGAATCTGAATTGTTATAAAAGTAACTTTGAGATGAACTCAGCGCAAGGCTGGAATACCTTGCAGGAACTTACCCGGGTGTTAAATTTTGACGTAAAAAATATTGAGAAAGACCTCGATGTTGATCGGGTGTTATGGATGCTTGCACTGAATAATGTAATGGTAAACCTGAATAGTTATTCCGGATCTGCTACTAATTATTACCTGTATCAGGATAATCACGGGCAGTTTCAACCCATCATGTGGGACCTGAATCTGTCATTTGGGGGATATAAAAATACAGGAACCGGAAGTGACCTCGATATCAAAGCACTTCAGCGGTTAGACCCATTGCTCCACATTGATAATCCTTATCGACCGTTGATCAGCCAACTGCTGAAAAATGAATTGCATAAGAAGATTTATCTTTCCCATGTGCGGCAAATCGTCAATGAAAATTTTGCCTATAAAAGCGATGCGTATGAAAAACGTGCCAGGGATTTTCAGGCGATGATTGCAGTTCCTTACAATGATGATAAATTCAAACAGTACTCCTTAGATGAGTTTAAAAACAATATTACAACAACTGTAGGTAAAAAAAGTAAAATACCCGGCATTGTTGAGTTAATGAGTGCGCGCTCTAAGTTCCTTTACCAGCATCCGGAGTTGACACCACTTCCATCCGCCATCAAGGATATTACCCAACAAGTACGTGGTAAATTTGAGAAAGATCGCCTGGATGGGTTCCGTTTTACGGCCACAGCAGACCGGTTTCCAAAACGGATGTGGATTTATTACCGTTTTAAAGCTGATATGCCTTTTGCAGCACTTCCAATGGATGAAGAAACAGTGGATAACTTGCAGGCGGGTATGCGGAAATTTGCAGTAAATATTGATTCCAAATCACCAGATGCAGAGATTGAGTATTATTTTTTGGTGGAAAATGCAGGGACGGTATCCTTTTCACCCGAAAATTATACCATAAAACCTTACAAAGTAAAACTCAGCGATCTGAATAAATAATTTAAGACAGGGCATTTCGTTTAAGAGCGTGTGCGGGATTTTGAGTTCAAAAAAATCCCGCACATGCTTTTATTACGGAAATGCCCTTTTTATTTTAAAGAAATATGGTACGTACTTATTTTTACTGTTTTTTTACTTGTCTTTTATTGCCTGTCAGCACCATTGCTCAGGATTTCTACCGCCCGGGAATCCAGGAAGTTCGCCTGGAAATGCCCGGTAAAATGTGGGGGAATATGCTCGATTCTTTGAAACGCGCAAATCCTGAAGCAAGAATTACTGGTACGATCTGGTTAAATAACCAGCGCTTCGATAGTATTGGTGTGCGGTATAAAGGAAACAGCTCGTATTTCAGGACCAGTAAACAAACACTCCGGAAACTTCCTTTTAATATTAAACTTGATTATAAAAAAAAGGGACAAAAACTAAATGATAAGTATAATGCTATCAAACTTTCCAATGCATTCTTAGACCCCTCTTTTATTCGGGATCCGTTGGCTTATGAATTGGTGCGGACTTACATGCCCGCCCCGGAGTGTAATTTTGCCCGGCTAACTATTAACGGTGAGCCTTATGGTTTATATATAAATACGGAAAGTATAGACCTGAGTTTTTTGAAAAAACATTATAATTATACCGGGGGCCATATTGTAAAGTGCGACCCCGACCAATGGCAAAAAGTCAGGAGCCAAAGCGGCTGCCCAAAAGGTGAAAACGCTTCGCTTACTTATCTCAATGACAGTCCCGGGTGTTACAACGCTTTTTATGAAGTGGATGATCCTGCAGCCTGGAAATTGCTCATCAACCTGATCAAAACCCTGAATAAAAAACCTGCCGAGATTGAAAATGTGTTGAATGTCGACCAAACATTATGGATGCTGGCGCTGAATAATGCGATGGTCAATCTCGACTCCTACAATGGATCTTTATCCCACAACTATTACTTGTGGTTTGATTCCACCAATGTTGCTCACCCATTGATTTGGGACCTGAATATGTGTTTCGGTGGATGGCGCCGCAATTACAGTTTTGAAGAAATGACCAATGACGAATTAATCAATTATCAGCCGCTTGCCGAAATTGATAATCCGCGCAGACCATTGATTTCCAAATTGTTGAAAGATTCATATTACAGAAAACTATACCTGGCACATTTACGTACCATCAATAATGAGTGGCTGAAAAGTGGCAAACTTGACCAAAGGGCCACCGCACTCCTGAAAGAAATTGATCCGATGGTCCAGCAGGACAAACAAAAACTCTATTCTTATGAGGATTTTAAGAATAGTATGGATAAAACGATGATTGATGGTCCCGATCATATTATTGGTATTCGGGAAATAATGAGCAAACGGAGCGAGTACCTTACTAAACACCCGCTTTTAAATAAAGAACAACCCAAGTTGTCCGCCCCGGCACACCTGAAAAATGGTGAAAAAGTAGTGCTGACAGTCACTCTGAAAAATGCCACAGCTGGGTATGCTTATTATCGCCGGGACGTCATGTTTGCGTTTAAAAGAATTCCATTGTTCGATGATGGTACGCATGGCGACTCCATTTCTGGTGATGGCATATTCGCTGCTGAAGTGGATGCAGCACTGATCAATCAATACTATTTCGCCGCTGAAAATGCGGATGCTGCCGCGACTTTGCCTGAAAGAGCATCTTTTGAATACCTGAAACTGTGACTTCAGCTTCGCTCAGTCACCGGCAGCTTCGAATTTCGCACAGTCATCATTAATGGGGCCGCTTCAATAACACAGCGAAGCCGAAACACGGCGACTGAGCGTAACCGAAGCATGGTGACTCAGCGCAGCCGAAGTCACCGTATTAATGTCACATTTCCTTTTTGCTCTTTCACCGTACCATCCTGGCACACTATTCTGTAATAGTAACCATAGGTCTCTGCTGGTTGGGATTGTCCTTTGTACATCCCATCCCATTGGTCATCAATACTCCTGGCTTCAAATATTTTTTCTCCCCAGCGATTATAAATCATCCAATAGACTTCCGTTGTAAAACGCCCTTCCATTTTAAGGAATTCATTTTCTCCGTCGCCATTGGGAGAAAACCCTGTTGGAAAGAAAATGAACGGTTCGCCACAAACAGGATTTAATACAATCACCCGAACCTGCGCCTCCTGGGTGCAACCGGAAGTGGCGGTAGCGATGACCGTATAATCAGTTGTAACGGTAGGTGTTGCAATGGGATTAATTATATTGCTGTTGGACAGCGAGCCATCAGGCATCCAGGAAAAAACACCCTGAACAGGAAAGCTTGCGAGGAGTTGACTGTATTCTCCCGGTAAAATAGTGGTGGGATTTGCAGTTGCTGATAATACCCCATTGGCAAGCACATTAACTTCGACCTCCCGTTTCCATTCACAGGGTGAACCGTCTTGTGTAATGGTAACCGTATAGGCAGTGGTGATGGAGGGACTGACTACCGGGTTGGCAAGTGCAAGATTGGAAATGTCGGGGGAAGGCGACCATGCATAAGTCAGTGCGGATGATGCATCGGGATAAAGGCCAATTGACTCACCCGCACAAATGGAATATGTTTCCTCAATCAATTGGTCGAGTGCAAATGGGACCACAAATGAAAAGGTGGTCTCGTCACTGCAACCATTCCCACCGATAGCCGTCAGCAACACATAATAGGTGCCAGATTCGGTGACTTTAAATTCTGGTTTGTTAGAACTGGAGGTAAACGTAAAATTATTTGGCCCGGTTACAAACCAGTTGACAGCAGTGATGCCAAATTGCGGATCAGTGCTTTGGTTGATGCAGCGCACCGTAACCCCCGTAGAGTCACAATCGGTATATTTAAGCTCCAATACCGCCTCGGCTTGTGTGGAAGTCATCCATATTTCCTGAACGAGGGTGTCGGAACAGGAATAGCCTGGATTTACAATGAGCGCAACCTGATAGTGACCAGTGTCAGGGAAACTAAAGGCAGGGCTGTATTGGTTAGAAAAGAGGCTTAAATCACCTCCCCAGTCGAAATACCAGTTGGAAATGCCAAGGGCGTTTAAATCAGTTTTATTATTAAATTGAACACGGAGTGAATCACAAAGCAACTCCGGCACCTGATAAGCAGCTACCGGGACGCCACAGTCAGCCACATTGTACTGAAAATCGCGGCGGGTAGTTGAGATCAGCGCGCCATTCCTGAATTCATCTACACAAACCCCTACCACAAAATTGCCAATTGTATTCGGAATGCCTGTCATAAACCCTGTATAGGGATCTATTTTCAACGGATCACCACCCAGTAAATCAGTCAGGTCGTATGGCGACTGCCAGATGACTTCTATATAGGGCCCGGAATTCGGTGGTTGAGGTATAGGAGCGTTGGGTTCTGCACCATCCAATGGTGTACACAATCGGTAAGCCAGAGAATCGCCATCGGGATCGCTGGCAGCATGATCAAAGTCAACAGGTTCATGGACACAAATAGCCAGGGGGGGCCAGTTATTATAGACTGCACTGTTGTTGCACAATTCATAAGCAGTGTCATTAATCTGCGTAATAATGGTAATACCCACATTTTCCGGATCATGGATATTTCGGATCAGTTGGTTGCGGCAACAACGCTGATAAATCAAAAAATAGCCCCCTGGGCGCGGTGGAAGACTGATAACGGCGGTATAAGTCGTGCGGTGTACACAGATGTCCGGCGGTTGAGTAAGGCAGGGATTATTCAGATATATTACCAGCGTATCATCTATTTTATTCCAATTCAGCAGGAAAGACAAAGCGGTATCTATTTCAAAACTGGCATTCGTGATGCCTATGGATGCTGGGTCGTCAAAGGGAGGAACACCATTAAAACAATCCCTGTAAACACTGAGCTTGATCTCAAAAAGATCATTCCCCAGACATTTATAGGTAATCTCGCCGCCAACAATATGGGTAGCATTGGCTATATGCTGGCATGCGAGAAAAAGGAAAGCCAGAAAAACTCTTTTCATGTTAATGGCGTAAATATGATTAAGGAACATACCAGGGATTTTTCGGGCTAATGTACGCTAAGGAACGGAGAATTGAACCAGTATACAGTTATCGATGTTCACCTGCGTAAAATAATTACAAAGATGATGATTCGTTTTGCATTTTATCTGCTGCTTTGGAGCTGCTTCCAGGGCTGCACCAATGAACCTGTTGACCTTGTAATACCTGAGCAACCTGTTGTTTCAATGCGTACCAAAGAAATGAAAATTGATATACTTTGTCTGGGTGATTCCTATACCAAAGGAGAAAGTGTGCCAACGTCCCAAAACTTCCCCAATCAACTCAAAGACAGTCTTTTATTAGATACTTTTGACCTGCTCCCTGCCGCCCCGCATATTATTGCCCAAACTGGTTGGCGAACCGACCAACTCATCAATGCCATATTTGCCGCCACAGAAATTCAGGACAGTATTTTTAGCCTTGTCACACTGTGTATAGGTGTCAATAATCAATACCAAAATGGCAATTTGGAGCAGTATAAAACACAATTTGAAGCACTCCTTAAAACAGCGATCATTCGGGCGGGCAATCGAAAAAAACGGGTGATCGTCGTGTCCATTCCCGACTGGGCATTTACCATTTACGGCCAGAATTATCCGGGCGGCGGTGCATCTGTTTCTGCTAAAATTGATGAATACAATGCTGCCAATAAGGTGATTGCAGATCAATACCAGGTGCACTATGTCAATGTTACGGGGAGTTCCCGGCAGGGGATTACCCGCCCCGAACTGGTGGCGATCGACGGGCTACATCCTTCGGCAGTGCAATATTCGGAATGGGTGCGCCTCATTTTGCCGGTGGCCAAAGCAGTCTTGGTGCAGTAATCTATAGAATTCACTTTAACTTAACCTTTATTTCGAAGGCGACATTGGTAATAGTCAGACTTTTGTGGCGATTTTACTACCAAAGAAAAGCTATCTAATGCTTCATACGAAACAGGTTATTTTAGTGGAACCGCGCGTAATGCCGGGTCCACTTTTTTTTTGGCGGGTGGTGGTTGTGTAATTGGTTTATTGCACTTTGAAGTGAGCGTAAAATGACAGATTTATGTATAATGGAATAAAATATTTTTAAAAAAAATATACCATTGAAAATATTTATTTTACCTTGCACTGTATTTTAACATAATTTAATCCAATTATCTCATTGAAAAGTGTTTGCCAATAATTTTCCCCGGCCATTCCGGTCTGTAGATTCCTTGTCATTCGTTTTTCAGATGTTTTCGTCCAGGTGATCAAATCACCCAATTATTCTCACTATGCCATGTTTTGGCTGGTGTTTTTATTTTTTATTAAACATCTAATTATTTAACAATGAAGGGTTTACAATTTTTCATTTCCATTTTTACTATTGTTTGTTTCTCAGGTTTTTGCTCGGTCTTGAACGCACAGGATGCATTTGAGGTTGGAGAACGAAATTGGAAAACTTCTCCTGCATTAAGTACGGTAATTGCAGATGAAATTTCCAAAACAAATGTAGCGCTGGCATTACCAGATTTGCATCCGGACGACCGATTGCTTACAACGGCCTATCAAAAAATGCTTGCTTTATTGCAGACAGACCTTCAGGGTAATACCCCTGTGGGTGATGCCTTGCTTCATGCTTTTAATCAGGTAGTATCTGCATCAAATACTGATACTGCATTGAAAGGATTAGTGCCGGCTCAATTTGCGGAGATGATGCCGATTTTACTTGAAACGCTTTCTGAAACACCACAGATGGTTCCTCAGACAGGGCTTTAACTGAGTTGTTAAATACCGATATCCAGATTCATTCTTCGATTTTTATTTTATTCTCATGAAAAATATTTACAATTTAAAGGTGGTTGTGCTTTTACTCCTGTTTATCGGAGTCTCAACCGTTTCTTCTCTGGCCCAGATCATCAATCCCGCTGCGGAAGGCGGCTTTGAACTAGGTGCAACATTTGCCGCCAATGGCTGGTCTGTTGACAATGGTACTGTTGCCAATCAATGGTTTTTAGGCAATGTGCCGCCACTCAGTACTGGTACCCGCTGTGCGTATGTTTCGGCAGATGCTGGCGTAACCAACGGCTACAATAATGCATCTGCCTCTGTTGTTCATTTTTGGCGTGATGTTACTATTCCTGCCGGGCAAACAGATATTACCTTGTCATTTAACTGGTCAGGATTGGGTGAAACATCTTCGTTTGATGCGCTGATGGTTAGCGTTGCACCTACCAGTTATACGCCGACATCGACCAACGTTAGTTTGAGTACGGCAGCACTCGCAGCGCCAGCAACAACTTTGGTGCAACTTTGGAACCAGGCTGCCGTTCAAACTGCTACAATAAAAATTCCGGTGAGCTTAGTTAATAACTGCGTGGCTCCGGGTACCTTCCGGTTAATTTTTACCTGGAAAAATGATGGATCATTAGGAACAGGACCTTCTGGTGCGATTGATAATATATCTTTATCAGCAGTTGCCACTGCACCATTATCCGGAACATATTCTGTTGGCCCAACAGGTGCTTTTGCCAGCCTGACTGCTGCAACTTCAGCAATAAATGCGACAGGCGTATCCGGACCAGTTATTTTAGAATTGCAGACTGCCTATCTGAGTGCTGTGGAAACTTTCCCAATCACACTGGCAGGTCAGGCAGCTTGTTTCCCTCCGACGGCGGTTAATAATGTTACTATCCGCCCTGAATTGGGTGCGCCTGTTTTGACAGTTTCCGGTACAAATGCCGGACCAACTTTTGATATTAATGCTGGTCAATGGTGGAGAATAGACGGACGTGCCGGTGGGGCCGGTACGGCTAAAGGACTTATCGTTGCCAACACCTCCACAACAGGTCAGGCAGTTAGATTCATCAATGAAGGATCAAATAATATTGTCAGATACTGTGATGTAAGAGGTGTAAATACCTCTACTGTAAGCGGCGTTGTTCTGTTTAGTACAACCACTGGTGCAAATGGTAATGACAATAACCTTATTGACAACAATGATATTCATGAGGGGGCTACTACACCGAACAATGGTATTTACTCATCAGGTACCACTACAACGATAGCAACCCATAACTCCGGAAACACTGTTTCAAATAACAATATTTTCAATACATTCGCAGCTGCCGCGGCATCTTATGGTGTCAATTTAGTTGGCGGCACCACAGACTGGAATATTACCGCAAACAGCTTCTACCAAACAGTGTCCCGAGCTACTTCGTCCATTTGGGGGGGTATTCAGATATCAAACTCAGCAACGGGTAATAACTTCCTGGTTAATGGAAACTATATAGGAGGAACAGCACCATTGTGTGGGGGCGGTCCATTGACGTTTACTGGTTCAACCTTGAATTTCAGGGGAATGAATTTATTGACAGGTACCACCACGGTTTCTGTTATCAACAATAACTTTATTCAGAATCTAAACTTAACTACTACTGGTACAAGTGGATTTAATGCTGCTATTCTTCCGGGAATTGGATTAATGAATGTTACCAATAATACGATTGGATCACAATCGGCTACTGGTAATATTACTATTTCTGCTTCGGGTTCTGCTTTTATATTCGGTGGAATTATTGCTGGCGGAAGTGCTCCTTTAAGCCCAATGAATATCACCGGCAATACCGTTGGGGGGATTAATATGGTAGTGACCGGTGCACCAGCAACAGTTCCTAGTATTAGGTGTATATCGGTGCAGGGTACAGTTGCAGGGCACAACTTTAATGTCAGTAACAATACCATTGGCAGTGTGTCTGTGCCTAACAGTATAAGCGGTAATTTCAATGCTAACCTGATTGGTATTATATCCTTTTCGGGAGCATTGGACCAAATATATTCCAACAATACCATTGCCAATCTTACAAACCCGAATACGGGTACAGGTGCAAGTGTCAATGGCCTGATTCTTCAGGGTACTGGTACCAGTCCCAATTTACTGGGTACTTTCACCTGTAATTCTAATACAATCAGAGATCTGAGTACAGCAAGCGGTTCTATCACTTTTGTATCTTCGGTTGGTATGTCAGTGTTAGGCAATGGCCAGGTTGGCGGCAATAATCTGGTTAATCAGAACACCATTCACTCCATTTCGAATACGAACCCAACGGCTGCTACCGCTGCTTTTGGGGCTATTTTTAGTTTGCCTGTAGGCGCCACTAATACCATTAGCCGCAACCTGATTCATAGTATAAATCTTTCCACTTCGGGTGCGGGTACTATTACAGGTCTTCAGGTTAACTCGGGCACTGGTACCTACTCCAATAATATGGTACGTGTGGGTATTAATGCAGCTGGAGCAGGTATCACCGGCAATTACACTGTAGCCGGTATTGTTGAAGCGGCTGCTCCTGTAGCTAGTATTCTTCATAACAGTGTTTATGTTGGCGGAGCAGGCGTTACCGGAACCTCCAACTCGTTTGGTTTCCGCAGTTTGGCGACTTCAACAAGTACCCGTATCTACCGGGATAATATTTTCTTCAATGCCCGGTCTAACGGCGCGGGTACAGGCAAACATTATGCTACTACTGTTGCAGGTGTGGCCGCCAATCCGGCTGGTACAGTTTCAGACAATAATTTATTGTTTGCAACAGGAACAGGCGGATTCATTGGTTTATACAATGCCATTGACCAGACGACTTTGGCAGACTGGCGCACGGCGACCGGCAATGACTGGAACAGTGTGACAGGAGATCCGATATTCGTAAATCCTGCCGGAAATGCGGCTGCGGTTGATTTGCACATACAGGCAGCAACGCCAACACCGGTAGAATCTGCCGGTGCGGCACTTCCGGACGTTACTGTAGATTATGACGCTCAATTGCGCGCTTCTTTTACGCCTTCGGATATTGGTGCTGATGCCGGTAACTTTTTGCCACTGGTAGTTGATAATGTTTCTCCAGGTATAGGCTATACTGCATTAATCTCCAATAATTGCGGATTAAATGATGTTTCTCTAAACGGCGTAAATATTACTGATTTAACCGGAGTACCTACTTCAGGTTCTTTAGTTCCCCGAATTTATTATCGTAAAGGTGCAGGTACTTGGTTCTCCCGCCCGGGTACATTAGCCAGTGGTACTGCTACCAATGGTTTATGGAACTTTACCATTGTCGTTGCCGACATGGGTGGTGTGGCAGGTAATGATATTATCTCTTATTATGTTGTTGCCCAGGATATTGTAGCAACACCAAATATTGGGTCATTTGTGGGTGGTGTGGTTGCGACAAACGTCAATACAGTTACTACACATCCTGTAAATCCGTTTACAGTTACTTTTCTGGCCCCCCTTAACGGCACTTATACAGTAGGAAGCGGAGGTAATTTTGCCACACTGACTGCTGCTGTAGCCGCATATAATCTTGGATGTGTTACCGGACCGGTAATCTTCAGTCTTACAGATCCTACTTATGCAGGTGAAGTTTTCCCGATTACCATCAATCAAATTCCGGCTGCTAGTGCCGCCAATACACTTACTATCAAACCTGCCCCTGGCGTTACGCCTTTAATAAGCGGCACCTCTGCAACCTGTCTCATCAGACTCAACGGAGCTGACTGGGTGATTATTGATGGTTCTAATACAGTAGGCGGAACGACGAGAGACCTAACGCTAACCAATACTTCCGTTGCGGCGAATACCGCAGTAGTATGTGTTCAGAGCCTGGGCACCGCTTTGGGTGCAACAAATAATGTAATAAAAAATTGCAATATAATCGGCGGTATAAATACAGTTGCTAACTTTGGCATACATGTGGCTGGCACAACTGTATCATCGACTGCCACTGGTGAGGACAATGACAATTTAACTATTCAAAATAATGCTATTAATACCGTGCAATATGCTGTCTATGCCAGGGCTGCTACCAATGCAGGGAATTTGGACGGACTTTTGATTACGCAAAACTCGATTGGTTCTAACAACGTGGCAAACTATGTTGGACTCAGAGGTATTGATATCGCTTTTGTAAATGGCGCAGTGGTTTCTCAGAATAATATTTTCAATATGAAAACGACTACGCAGACTTCAATTACTGCAATTGAATGTGGCTCTGGCGTTTTAAATTCATCATTTATTCGAAATAACATTACCGGTATTTATAATGACAATACCGGCCAATGGGCGGTATATGGTATCAATTTTAACTCTGCTACCGGTGGTACTACGAATAATACTATTGCGAACAATTTCATCTCAGATATGAGGAGTGTTAATTATGTTTCAAGTACAACTTTTAGTGCATTTGGAATAAGATTAACAGGGGGAACGAATTTTACTGTCGCATACAACTCTGTTCACTTTTTCGGGGTAGTTACACTCGCGACTGGAACATCATCCATCTCAGCTCCATTTTGTGCCACTTCCAGCACTGTGACCGGTACAATCTTAAAAAATAATATATTCTTTAACGAGCAAAGTTTTTCGGCTGGAACCACATCTGTTGTGTATAGTGTTTATGTCGTTAGTGGTTTTGTATTTGCTCAGATCAATAACAATGATTATTTCGGGGTAAGCAATGCACCTACTGTATATAATGTAGGCTTCAACGGAACAAATCAGGTAACGCTGGCAAACTGGCAAACTGCCACAGGCCAGGATGGAATGTCGCTGAATATATTGCCAGGTTTTACATCTGATGTTGATCTTCACATTGTTTCTAACACCTGTTTAAATCAGGGTGCTATGCCGATTGCCGGTATCACCGTTGATTACGATGGTATGCTGAGGAATGCGACCTTACCTGATATAGGAGCTGATGAATTTACAGGTACTGATGCTTCTTTAAGCTTTACTGAGACATCTGGTCTTATTAATAACGATGGGATTACTTGCAGCGGTGCTGCTGTGAATTTGACAGCAGTGGGCGGTGGAACTTATGCATGGAGTACAGGTGCTGCAACTGCATCTATTACAGTAAATCCAATTTCCTCAACTTCATACACGGTAACAGTTACATTAGCGGCTGGCTGTTCCAGAATATTTACGCAAAGTATTACGGTGAATCCACTGCCATCTGCTGCCATAACGGTGACAGAAACATCCGGTATAGCCAATAATGATGGTATCATCTGTGCAGGTGCAAGTGCAACATTGACCGCTTCTGGTGGTGCTACATATTCCTGGAGTACCGGCGAAACGACAGCCGCCATTTCAGTTACGACTACAGGACTTTATACTGTAGTCGTAACCAACTCGAATAATTGTTCTGCATCAACATCCACATCTGTCACAGTAACACCACTTCCGACAGCTAATATCACGGGTAATACAACAGAATGTATCGGTTCAACAGTTACATTGACTGCCACAGGTGGCGGCACGTACCTTTGGGCGACAGGTGAAACGACAGCATCTATATCATTTCCAATGCTTGGCGCACCTTCGATCTATTGTGTAACGGTCACCAGCGCTGCTGGTTGTACCGCCAGCACATGTGCTGGTCTTACACCACTTTTCCTGCCAACAGCAGGGACTACGGTTGCAGAGACATCAGGTACGACCAATAATGACGGTATCATTTGTGCCGGTTCATCGGCTACGATAACAGGAACGGGCGGTACTTCTTATGTGTGGAGTACGGGTGCTGTTACCACATCGATCACCGTTTCTCCGGCATCGACCACTACTTATACGGTAACAGTGACGAATGCTGCCGGGTGTACGGCTACGGCTTCGAGGAGTATCACGGTTACGCCGGTTCCGGTACTTTCTAATACAGTAGTTGAACCAACGACCTGTATTTCTTTGAACGGTTCAATAAACTTGGCCGTTGCTCCTGCTGGCTCTTATACTTACTTATGGAGTACAGGTGAAACAACTGAGGATATCGCTTCATTGGCAGTTGGCAACTATACCGTTACTGTAAGCAGTGCGGCGAGTGGTTGCAGTGCTACTGCAACAATTGCTCTGAACGGCCCGGGTAACTGTAGTAATATTTGCCCTTCAGTTCCTTCGGTGATGGTGAATCCTGATCCGATTTGTGCAGGCCAGATCAGTTCATTGACACCGGTTGGCGGCTTGCCTGGTGCAACATATGCCTGGTTCGATGCTGCTACTGGTGGTAACTTAGTAGGAACTGGTAATCCCTTTGGAACTCCGGTCTTAAATACCACGACGACTTATTGGGTAGAACAATCCGTTCCATCTGCTCCTGCTGCTCCGTCTACATTCAACTTTACGGGTGGCACGCAGACTTACACGGTACCTGCAGGTGTGTTTTCATTAGAAATAGAAACCTGGGGTGGCGAGGCTGCATCTGGAACTGGTGCGGGCACTCCTGGTGCAGGTGCGCTGGGTGGTTATGCAAAAGGCACTTTGGCTGTAACGCCGGGTCAGGTATTAAACATATTTGTAGGTGGTGCTGCTTCCGGCCAAACAGGTGGCTATAACGGCGGCGCTACTGGTGGCGCCGGCAGTGGCGGTATCGGCACAGGTGGCGGCGGCGGCGGAGCCTCGGATGTCCGGGTTGGCGGAGTCACCTTGGGAGACCGGGTGATTGTGGCTGGCGGCGGAGGTGGCGGCGGCGCCAACGGTTGTACCCAGGGTAATGGTTTCAATGTTCCTGGTGGCGCTGGTGGCGCTGGCGGTGGCCTTGCGGGCGGTATGGGCACTACATCTGCTAGTGGCGGCGGTGGCTTCGGCGGCACAGTTGGCACTGGCGGCGCAGCAGGTATTGGCTGTAGCGGCTTCCTGGGAATGATCGGATCAAATGCAGGGACAGGTGGCAACGGTCAAGGCTGTTGCTGTCAGGCGATTCCAGCAGGCGGCGGCGGCGGCGGCGGTTTTGTGACCGGCGGCGGTGGCGGCGGCGGTTCTGCGGGTACGACAGGTTGCTCTGGCAATGATAAAGGTGCTGGCGGCGGCGGAGCCGGAGGCTCCAACTTTACAGGCTCTTTGACATCAACAATAGTGATGAATGGCATAAACACAGGTAATGGCAAGGTGGTGATCACTGCTATTAGTACAGGTTGTACTGCTGCTGGTTCAACTCGGACACCTGGCACGGTTACGGTGAACCCATTACCAACAGCCACTACAACGGTAGCAGAAACTTCCGGAACGATAAATAATGACGGTATCATTTGTGTAAATGCATCTGCGGTAATCACCGCCAGCGGTGGGACTTCATACCTCTGGAGTACAGGTGCTACAACAGCAGCTATTACAGTAATGCCTTTAGGAACAACGACATATACAGTAGTAGTAGTCAGCGCTGCTGGTTGTTCTGCAACTGCAACGAGCACTATTACTGTCAATCCGCTTCCAATCCCAGGGATTAGTGTAGCAGAGACCTCAGGTGCAGCAAATAACGACGGTCAGATCTGTGCGGGTGCTTCGGCTACCCTGACGGCTTCAGGTGGCGGTACTTATCTTTGGAGCACGGGTGCCACAACTGCGGCTATCACGGTAACTCCTGCTGTGACAACTACTTATGCGGTGACTGTTACGAATTCGAATAACTGTTCAGCATCGACATCGACGGTCATCACAGTCAATCCACTGCCAATACCTGCAACTACTGTAGCAGAAACTTCCGGCACGACGAATAATGACGGCCTTATTTGTGTCGGCACGTCTGCCACGATTACTGCTACTGGTGGCAGTACCTACGTGTGGAGTACCGGTGAAACAACAGCTGCGATCACCGTAACGCCAGCAGTCACCACCACTTACACAGTTACTGTATCGAATGCTACCGGCTGTTCGGCAACAGCAATGCGTACCATTACGGTTAATCAGTTTCCAACTGCAGCGACCACGGTATCTGAAACATCGGGCACCACTTCCAATGACGGTATCATTTGTACTGGCGCATCGGCTACGATCACTGCCAGTGGCGGCGGTACTTATTCCTGGAGCACAGGGGCAATAACGGCGGCGATCACGGTTACTCCTGCGACATTGACCACTTATTTTGTTACGGTAACCAGTGCTGCGGGTTGTGCTGCTACGACGGCCCGTACGATCACGGTTAATCCGCTTCCAACAGTCTTGATTGTTATAACGGAGAACTCCGGATTGGCACCTAATGATGGTGTCATTTGTGGTGGTGCATCTGCTACACTTACGGCGAGCGGCGGTACCTCTTACGCTTGGAGCACAGGTGCCACCACGGCAGTCATCACGGTAACCCCGGCAGCCACCACCACTTATTCTGTTACGGTAACAAATGCCAACGGCTGTTCGGCTACATCCAATGCAACGATCACTACGACCCCTGCTGCAACTTTGTTTACGGTTAGCGGCGGTGGTGGATTCTGTATAGGTACTTCTACTGTTCCTGTGGGATTAAGTGGTTCACAAGTTGGTTTTAACTATCAATTGCAGTTGAATGCAGTCAATACTGGCGCTCCAATTGCGGGTACCGGTGCAGCACTGAATTTTGGTAATTTCAATACTGTCGGCACATACACGGTTATTGCAACCAACGTGGTTACCAGTTGTACTACACCTATGACGGGTGCTGCGGTAGTTACCTCGTTCAACTGCTCTGCATCCATTTCCGACCCCTGCGTCTGCTTAAATAACGCCACGACCCTGACCAACGGTCAGTTTGGTGAGCAAATCAAAGTAAACGCTCCGGGCACCCAGGTATGGACAGTTACAGCGGTTTCAGGTCTTTACTTGACTGCGAGCCCTGCACCACCATCTGCACCGAACCCAATCACTGTGGGTACCGTGCTGACGA
>JBILHQ010000010.1:0-56944 GCA_044350415.1 Saprospiraceae bacterium
CTTAAACCGCAACTCCCCCGAAAAAAGCCGTTGCATCACCCCTTTTTTGTATTGCTCCAGCAGTGCCTTTTTGCGGGTAAGCAGCTGTATCTTTTCATCTACCGCTGAGAGGAAGGTGGCGATTTTTTGTTGCTCGGGGAGGGTGGGGATTCCAAATTTAAATTTATTAATCTCCTTAACGGTCAATTGCGGTTGAGCACTTCCAAATGCAATTGTCTTTAACTGCCTATCAAGTTTAGGAGAAAAAAAGCTGGAATAAATAAAACTTGGTTCTAAATCTTTGTTTTCGTTTCTAATTAGAACCATTCCCGAATTAATCCTCAAATTCTCAAGTTCAACAGAAGAATTATAAAAAGCAATATTGCCTACTGATCCTCTTGTTGTAAGTACTAAATCATTTCTTTTAAGCTTTCCCTTTCGCAATAACGCATCTTTCTCCTTTGTGATAAAAACTTTCTCTTCAAAAGAAAATCCAGACTTGGTTACATTCTTGGCGCTCATAAAAAGGCAATAACCTTCTAAAGAAAAATCATCACCATTAGGATAGTTAGTGCCTCTGTCTCCATCAATAACTTTCAAATCAAACCCTGAAAGTGTATTGCTTTTCCACTCCCCATCAAACTCCCTAAACCTCAACCGCGGCACCAGCATATTTTTTTTCTCTGTTCCTTTCATAACTTCCATATATTAAAACGGTGTATCAATACCCAATTCCCTGCAAAAATCTGCAATAACAGCATCGGTGCTTCGGCTTTGCTCGGCGACCGCCCGCAATTCTTTAGACACCGCTTTTAAATCCACGGCATCTTCTTCCTCAAAAGTATCTACATACCGGGGAATATTGAGGTTGTAATCGTTTTCGGCGATTTCGCTCAATGGCGCGACGTGGCTGTACTTATCTTCCTGCTTACGTTCTTTAAAAGCGGTAATAATTTTATGAATGTCGCCGGGGCGCAATACATTTTGCGTTTTTACTTTATCAAAATGCTGGCTTGCATCAATGAATAATACATTGTCGCTGTGCTCCCTTTTTTTCTTCAGCACCAAAATACAAGTCGGAATACTGGTACCATAAAAGATATTGGCAGGTAACCCGATCACGGCATCTAATTGGTTCTTTTCTTTGATCAAATACTCGCGGATATGTCCTTCCGCGCCGCCCCGGAACAACACCCCGTGCGGCAGTACACACGCCATGGTGCCGTTGTCGGCCAACTGGTGGATCATGTGCTGCACAAAAGCGAAGTCGGCCGTTCCTTTAGGGGCCAACCGGCCATAAGGCGCATAGCGGTCGTCGCTCATAAACAACGGACTGGCGCTCCACTCGGCCGAGAACGGCGGATTGGCGACAATGGCTTCGAAGCGCTGGTCGAAGTGTTGTGGCCGCTCCAGGGTATCTTCGTTTTTGATGTCGAACTTTTTGTAATGCACATCGTGCATGATCATATTCATGCGGCACAGGTTGTAGGTGGTCGGGTTACTTTCCTGTCCGTAAAAAGCAGATACTTCCTGCACTTCCTTGGCCACGCGCAGCAATAAAGAACCGGAGCCGCAAGTGGGGTCGTATACCGATTTCAGTTTGGTTTTGCCCACCGTCACTAATCGCGCCAACACCGTACTCACTTGCTGTGGCGTATAAAACTCCCCTGCTTTTTTACCGGCCCCGCTGGCAAACTTACCAATTAGGTATTCGTAGGCATCGCCCAGTACATCACTTTCCGTATTTTTCAAATCGAAATCAATCTCGTTCAAATGGGAAAGCACCTTGACAATCAGTTCGTTTTTGTCGTTTTCTGATTTACCGAGTTTGTGACTGGATAAATCCAGGTCTGCAAACAGGTTGCCAAAATCCTCTTCACTTTCGGAGCCCATGGTGCTTTGCTCGATAGAGATCAGCACTTTGGAGAGGTCGTCTAAGATGAACTTGCTTTTGCCTTCGGCATTGCCCCGGCGCGCGAGTTCATCGAACAGTTCGGAAGGTTTGAGGAAGTAGCCGAGTTTGTCCAGGGCTTCGTCTTTTACCGCATCCAGCAATGCCTGACTTTCCGGGTGGTTTTCCACTTCCTCGTAAGTGATATTGTCGGGCGCTAAGATGGTATTGGCGTAAGTGTTCATCTTTTCGCTGAGGTATTTGTAAAAGATGAACCCCAGAATATAGTCCCTGAAATCGTCGGCATCCATTTTGCCGCGGAGGGTATCGGCAATTTTCCAGAGTTGTTGTTCGAGTTGTTGTTTTTTGTCGATGGACATAATTATTTGTTACTTGGCGAGTTTAAGCGGTTAGCGTGGTGTGTGATGGGTTTTCAGATGCCTTTTTTTCTCGAAGCGGATAGTTTACTTTTTGAATAGCTCCCCAAATGCTGCATCTTCAAAAAACAATTGCATTTCAGACATTCCTTTATTTGGGTTTTCGGGATCAAACAATTTTAAAGCAGCAGCATTTTTTAAAGCGTCTGCAATATTTGGTTTTAGTCGTAAGTAAATATCGTTGTCTTGCCTGGTATAATATTTTTGAGTTTTTTCGTAGTCTTTTAAATATTTTTTCAATTGCTTTTCTGCTCCTTCGCAAGTGTCAAAATATTTTGAAGTTGCTTCGAAATGGAGCAATAGCCAAAATTCAAGGCAAGGATTATTTACGATCACTAAAACATTTTTGTGTTTTTCAGCAATCGTTTTTTTATAAACTAAAAGTGATTGGAGTGCAGTCTTTCTTCCAACTTTAGCACTTTTTGTGTCACTCAAGATTACATCAAAGTCAATCATCCAAAACACCTTCGTGTAATCTTCCGAAAGTTGGATGACAGATTCAAACTGTTCAGACAGTTTTTTTCGTTGAGGGATTTTTGGCTCAATATTTACGACAATTGACCTTTCATTCCTTTTGAGCATTTGTAAATACCAAATTTCACAATCGCCATCTACGACAACTGCAAAAGCTGGTTTACTTTTTAATGGAATAGTTCTAATTTTTCTCATCGTCAAGGTCAATATAGTAATCTCCTAAATTAGGAGTGCCGCCTAATCTGCCACTTTTGTATGCGTTGAAAATATTACTGGTGTCTCTGACAACCGAACTGTCGAAATCGGATAGTGAATATAATTCTGTCGCACAAGTGTCTGATTTATCAGTAAACCAAATGACATCATTTCTGAAAATATCCTTAGAATTTAAAATTTCCCGGTTGTGAGTGGTTGCAATAATTTGAGATTTTTTAGCATTGATTAAAAATGACAAAAGAAAATGTGTATACAATTCCGGGTGTAATGAGGCTTCTAATTCATCTATAGGGAAGACGACTGAACCTCTTATTAACAAACTCAACAGCCCTGCAAAGCCGTAATATCGCCTTGTTCCTTGCGATTCCAATTCAAAGGGAAGGCTATATTTTTCCTCTTTGACAGTATGTTCAAACTCCAGGTTTACGGAAGTTATTTTACCTTTATTTTTTAATTCATTTATTTTATCATCAGGTGTCTTTAGTTGCTTTTCAATAAATTCAAGAAATCCATCGGGAATATCTTTCTCCTCCTCCTGAATTAAAATATCTGAAATATTAAAATCTGCTTTTCTTAAAATATTGACGACTAATTCTTTTTGAATTTCAGATTTGTCAATTCTTTGTGTAACAAATGCCTGGAGTTCTGTTTGTGTATAAATCAATGGTTTTAAGTAATCCTTAAACCAATCTGTCGTGTCTTTTAATTCTTTTAATTCGATATTCGTTTTAAGAAATCCACCCAGAACAGTATTGTTCCAAAGTGTATTTGATTCTAAAGTCTTTTCAAATGTTTTATCTTTTTTTATCGTACTTCCAAATGTAATTTCAGTGAATTGTTTCTCTATATTGGTTGTGCGCTTAAACACATTTGCTTTTTTGATATTAAAAAAGTTAAGTTCCTCTTTTATTACGGCATTTTTATTAAACTCGACTTCATAAAAATATCTAACGTCATTTTGAATGAACTCAATAGCAATTATGGAGTTTTGCCGAGGGGTTTTAGCATCAAATAGAAAGGGGGTAAATTCAAGTGGGTCAGTTTTTTTCTTAGCAGGCTCTAAAACGATGTCTCTTAAAAAGTCTAATGCTTTTAAAATTGTTGTCTTGCCCGAAGCATTAGCACCGTAGATTAATGCTAATTTCAGTAATCTCATCCCGCCGTTAGCCTTAATTATATAATGATCTTCCAGATGGTCTGATTTGTCTGCTTCAAAGGAAAGTACTTGCTTGTCCTTTATGGAGCCGAAATTTTGAACACTAAAGTTTACTATCATTTTAGGTTGTCAATATGTAAATGGACTGCAATATTAGGTAAAAAAATTGAAATTAAGAAATTTTTACGTTTAAATTTGTAAATCATTTACAAATTAATTCAAAAACACAAAGCGCATGCCGCATTGTTCCCTTTGAAAACAATACAGCACGCGCTATCAATTCCCCCAAATCCCCTCGCCCCTAAAACTCAATTTTATAACTCAAATTCGGAATAATGACCGACGCCAAATCCTTGTCGATCGTGTTGTGGATATGGTTGTATTGGTATCCGTTGAAGTCAGGTTGTCCGGTGATGTTCAGTATTTTCAGGGCGATTTCGCGGGAGCTTTTTTTCTTGTTGATTTTGTAACTGGCGGTGAAATGGACATTTAATGAAGGAGCCGTTTGCATTTTAAAGGCTTGAGTTTCGTTATACACCACCTCCTTTTCCAAATAAGTCGCGGCCTCGTCGACAGGCGAATACCGGTTGCCGCCCTGGTAGGTCAGCCGGGTATTCAGACTTAAGGTATTTTGGTTGTTTTTTCCCATTTGCCATTCCTTGCCGATCAGAAAATTGAACACATAGTTCCGGTTGAACCGGGTGCTGCGCCAAACACCGTCGCCGCCTTTATATTCCGAATTGAACACCGATGCGGTGAGTAAATAATAGTACCCTTTGGAAATATATTTTTCAAGGGTAATGTCGATCCCGTAATTTTTGCCTTCTCCGGTATTTTGCAGTTTTTCGCCAAAAAACAGGTCATTTTGAAGATTGATGAAGGAAAAAGAACTATCGGCTATGACAGGCACGGAGAACAGTTGCTGAAAATACGGCTCGATTTTGACATGGATCAGGTCGGTGATATTCCGGTCGTAACTCAGTACCAGGTGGTGCGCTTTGGTAAAATCGAGGTCTTTGTTGACGGCCGTTTCGCCTGTTGCCACGGAATTATTGAAATAGTAATTTAACTTTTCCAGGCGGCTGTGCAATCCATAAGCCAGACCGATGGATTGTTTTTTGTTGAGTTCCTGCCGGAATCCGAGTCGGGGCTCGATGGTATAATGGTTGTTCAGCGTAAACACCTGGCTATTGATGCCGATATTCATCAGGAGTTTACGGGTGATATTGACCGACGAACTGCTGTACCCTGCCATCACGGAACTGAACCCATTGGCATTCACAATTTCCTGTGGCGGAGCACCGGCAGCCAGAGAATTGTTGAGCTGGATATCGTACCGCATACCTGTGAGTACGACGCCTGTTTTGTTGGTGTGACGGGCACTGAATTTTTTGTTGACGAAGGACGACACCACAAAATTCCAATTGGTGTTGGCAATCTTGCTTTGCGGCAGGAGGGTCAATTCCGGGTTCAACTTTTCGGTGGTCCAGTCCGTATGGGTGGCTGTGGCGGCCAGAGTGGTTTTGATATAGGCATTGTTCCTAAAAAAATATTTGTGGCTCATGCCTGCCACGCCCATCGACTGCTTGATAACATTGTGCTCATTATCATCGGTATACACCCATTTTGCTGCATCGGTTTTGGCTTTTGACGCAGCGCCGTCGGTCATGCCGAGGCCCCAAATCGAGAAGATACCTGCTTTGGCGGTAGGAAAGTTCAACTTGAAGGAAAGATCCTGGTATTTGATACTGCCGGCGTCTTCGGGCAACAAGGGCGCCAACAGCGCTAAGGTGGAATACCGGTAATTGAAGAGATAAGAGGACCGGCCATCTTTTTTAAAAGGACCTTCCGACGAGGCATCTATACCCAGAAAACCTGCCTGAAAAGTATGTTCCCGCTTCTGGTTATTGCCCGTTCTCATGGCAATGTCAAAAACGCCCGACAACGCATTGTTGTATTCGGCCGGAAATGCCCCGGTGAAGAAATCGGAGTTCGCCAACATCTGACTGCTTAATGCGGTAAGGGTGCCACCACCCAAGGAGTTCAGGTCTGCAAAGTGATTGGGATTAGGGATTTCCACGCCTTCCATTTTCCATTGCAGGAATTTAGGCGCATTACCCCTTACAATGATGCCGTTTTCGCCGGTATTGCTGGCTACGCCGGCCATCGAAGATGCTAAACGGGCGGGATCGTCAAAGCCGCCTGCATAGCGTTTCGCTTCTTCGACACTCAGCATTTTGGCGCTGACGGTGGCCATGGTATTCAGTGGTTGTTCTTTGTTTACCCGGGGTTTGATCACCACTTCGTTCAGCAACGAATTGCTTTCTTTGAGCGGGATGGTCAAAAAAGTTTGCTTGCCGGAAATGACGGTTATTTCCCGCATCAATGCGGGTTCATAGCCGACAAATTTGACTTGCAGGTCATATCGTCCGACAGGTACGTTGGGGATAGTGAAATTTCCGGCAGTGTCGGTGGTGGTGCCCAGAACCGCGTTGGTTTGGAGCAGGCCTACGGAAGCAAATGCTACCGGAGCGTTGGAGGCGACATCAATCACTGTCCCGCGAATGGTTTGGGCAGGTTGGGCAAATACATTTATTGTAAAAAATACAAGAATGGAAATAATAAAAATTCGGATCATATTTATTTAGAAGTTAGAAAGTGCAAAGGTCTTTCTAACCCTAAATTGGTGCAATACTGATAAATCAGTACATGCTTCCATAGCAACAAGTCTCTACTTTGTCACTTTAAAAAGTGTAAAAGGATGAAGTTAGTCTAACTATTATATTCTTCTTTTTTCAGTTCCTGAACGAAGTGAAGGAACCGAAAAGCCTATCCTAACTTTACCATTCCGGGATTCCCAGTTATAGTCACCGCGAAGTGGTTTTGTAAATGCTCGGTTTCCCTCCGCCCCGCTGACTGCGTTGTAAAGCCTCGCCGATGCGCTGCATCGCCTGCGTTTTACGCCTTGTCAACGGAACTGATGAAAACCGATCATTTTACAAAACTACTTCGCGGTGACTATACGTACATAGTAATGATTTTAAAAGTGATAAATCAGTACTTAATCCAACAATCCAAATTTGGACGCAAACATGATCGCTTCCAGTGAATTATTCGCCCCCAGTTTTTCTAAAAACCGTTGCCGGTGCGTATTGACGGTATGCAGACTAATCGCTAACCTGTTCGAGATTTCCTTGCTTAAAAAACCGTCTTTGACAAGTTTTAAAATTTGCATTTCTCTTTTGGTTAATTCAAACTGCGCTTTGGGCGGCACTTCCAACGGGATGATTTTGCCGGTTCGGAAATTGAGCAACTGGCTTTTGCTGCCCTCTGTTTCTTCCTGGTTGGGCGATACATCCACAATATTAAGCATGAGCCACATTTGTCCTTTGGGGTCTAATTCCAATACCTGGTACTGCTCAATCAGTCGGATGTACTGATTTTGGGCATTCAGCATGCGGTATTCATTGATCACTTTATGGTTTAATTTTTCATCGCTTGAAAATTGGTTAAATATTTTCAGGACAGAAACGCCGCTGATACTTAACTTCAAGGAATCATCGGGATGGATTTTATCCGCAAAAAACTGTTGCCCGGCCTCTTTATAGTCGGCTGGTTCATACCCCAAAAGTCCGCCGAAGTTCGAGGAGTAAAAGACCGTTTGTCGTTTACAAAAGTCAAATATGCCGGTTCCGGAATTACCAATATCAGACAGGGTTTGCAATACCACCGCGTGTTTGGGAACGACTGAGTAGTCCAACGCTGCTTCGTCGAATGTATACTGTGTCAGGAATTTGAAAAAGATCTCCTCAATACTGTTGTTATCTGCCATGATTATGGTTGTTGTGTTGTCCAAATTTGTCTGAATTGTGCCAGCCATTGATCGATTTCTTTCATTTTGCTGATATCTAATTGGTAATAAATTTCACGGCCTTGTTGTTGTTGTTGCACCAGTTCACATTCCGTCAAAATTCTTAAGTGCTTTGAAACGGCCTGTCTGGAGGTATCAAAATGCTCGGCTAAGGCATTGGGGGTCATTGTCTGAAAAGCGAGAAGGGCTATTATTGCTCTTCTCGTTGGGTCAGCAATTGCCTGGAATACATCTCTGCGCATGGCGTCATTTATTTTTAGGCGTATATTTAAGCAATGCAATACCGCAATCGAATTGTTGACAGGCCTCCAGATTCAAGTGTAAATATTGGTGAATTTCTTTAAATATCGGGAGGCCCATGCCAATGGCTGCCGGATTAATAAACAGGTGATACTCGTCTATCAAATTGTGCTGAATCAATGATGACACGAATTTACTACCACCGTACACGATAATATCGCCGCCATTTTCATTTTTCAAAGCATTGACTTCTGCTACAATATCCCCTTTGGCCAATACGGTATTGTCCCATACAGACTCGTCCAGCGTCTTTGTGAAAACAACTTTTGGCGTTTTTGTATATTTAAGGCCGCCTTCATACTCCGGGTCATTGGGGTTTTTGACGACATTTTCCCAGTGGGGAATAAACCCTTGTGCAAGATTTCTTCCCAGTAAAATGGTGTCAACCGGTTCAGTGAGTTCCCGGACATATTGAATGATGTCGTCTGTCCAGGGGAATTGCATCCAGTCCATTTCGGAATTGGTGCCGCAAATGAAGCCGTCAATGGTCATTTGCACTTGTAATTTTAATTTGCGCATGGCTTGTCTTTTTTTAATGAGCAGCTAATTGGTTGCAAACGTAAATGCAATCATTTGGTTGCGCAAATTTATTTTTAAGAAAAATGGGAAGGGGGCTGCTGGACTTTTATTTCGCGGTAGATTTCGCGGTAGATTTCGCGCAAATTTTACGCAGATTTTTTTGCGCAGATTTTACACAGATTTTACGCGCAGATTTGAAAAGTAACTATCCAGCTGCCTTCGGCGGAAAAAATATTTATAATTTTCCCGTTTACTGGCAGTTGGTTTTTGGCCACTGTCATAGTAGCGTCTTGGCAAATCCGGGCCAGCATGCATCATGGTTACCAGGAAAATGCTTAAACCCGAATTCCCAGTGGTCGAGGCACTAAGTTCTTGACAGTTTGATCAGGCTATTTTGGGCTGAGACAAGGCACGATGAGGGAGTGTAGCGGGCTCTCCACGTCCGAAGAGCAACGAAGTATCAGTTCAAAAGAGACGGTCAAACTGTCAAGAACTTAGTGCCTCGACCACTAGTGGGCGAGGCACTAAGTTCTTGATAGTTTGAGCAGGCTATTTTGGGCTGAGACGAGGCGCGACGAGGGTGTGTAGCGGGGTCTACATGCCCGAGGAGCAACGAAGTATCAGTTCAAAAGAGACGGTCAAACTATCAAGGACTTAGTGCCTCGCCCACTAGTGCAGCATCCTTGCTTTCCAGCAGCGAATATCCCATTAAATACTCGTCGACTTTGCGGGCGCATTCCCGGCCTTCACTAATGGCCCACACCACGAGTGATTGTCCACGGCGGATATCGCCTGCGGCGAATACTTTGGTGATATTGGTGGAGAAATGTTTTTCGGAGGCTTTGACGTTGCCGCGATCGTCGAGGTCCACTTCGAGTTCGCTGAGCAGACCCTGGTGTTGCGGGTGTACAAAACCCATGGCTAGGAACGCCAGGTCGCAGGGGATTTCCCGCTCCGATCCTTCCACTTCGGCAAAGTGCGATGGCCGCCCATCCGTACCAGCTTTCCACTCCAGATCTACTACTTTTAAGGCCCGGAGGTGGCCGTTTTCGTCGCCCAGGAAGGCTTTCGTCAGAATTGCCCAATGCCGTTCGCAACCTTCTTCGTGGGAAGTGGAGGTTTTCAGCACCATCGGGTAGGAAGGCCAGGGCATATTGGGGGTGCGCTCTTTTGGAGGCATCGGCATGAGTTCGAATTGGGTTACAGCAACTGCGCCTTGCCGGTTGGAGGTGCCGACGCAGTCGCTGCCGGTATCACCACCGCCGATGACGATTACTTTTTTCCCATTAACTATGAGGTCTGTATCGTTTACAGCACGTCCAGCCACCCGTTTATTTTGCTGGGTAAGGAAATCCATCGCGAAATGCACCCCTTTCAATGTACGGCCGGGAATATCCAGGTCGCGGGGAATGGTGGAGCCGCCTGCCAGTACCACCGCCTGAAACTCGCGCAACAGGTCATTCACGGCGATATTAACACCCACGTTGGCGTTGCAGCGGAAGGTAATGCCTTGTTGTTCCATCAGGTCAATGCGGCGGTCGATGACCCATTTTTCTAATTTAAAATCGGGGATACCGTATCGCAATAAACCGCCCGGCGCATCGTCGCGTTCGAAAACGGTGACGCTGTGGCCGGCAATATTCAATTGGGCCGCAGCGGCCAATCCCGCCGGTCCTGAGCCGACTACTGCTACTTTTTTGCCGGTGGGGACGAGTGGTTTTTGGGCCTTCACCAAGCCCCGCTCAAACGCAATTTCAATAATGTGTTTTTCAATTTCTTCAATGGCCACTGGCGGCTGTGAAATGCCCAATACGCACGCGCTTTCACAGGGAGCCGGACAAATGCGGCCTGTAAACTCTGGGAAATTGTTGGTCGATGATAAAATATCGTATGCTTCCTGCCAGTCGCCACTGTACACCGCATCGTTGAACTCGGGAATGACATTGCCCAGCGGACAACCATTGTGGCAAAACGGCACACCGCAATCCATACACCGGGATGCCTGTGCATGGAGCTCGCTGTCATCGTACCGCTTCACGAATTCACCATAGTGCTTCAGGCGATCTGCGACTTTTTCTTTTCCCGGCAACTGGCGGGTATGTTCTAAAAAACCTGTGGGCTTTCCCATGAGGTATGCGTTATAAGTTATGAGTTATGAGTTTTTTGGCGTGTACTGTTGTTTGTTTTTTGGAGTGTACTGTTATTTGTACTTGAGCGTGTACTGTTGTTTGTTTTTTGGAGTGTACCTTATTTCCTGTTGTTAGGTGTTTTGGCGGACTAAAGTCCGTGCTCCCAGGGCCTTTTTATAATCTTTTGGAAATACCTTTACAAAGGCATTCAATTGATTATCAAAGTCATCGAGCACAAACTTAGCCAGTGAACTATTGGTATATTCAGCGTGTTTCCCCAATAAACTGCGCAGTTCGGCGGCATCGGTGTCGTCTAATGGATCGAGGTCGATCATTTCCGGATTACACTGTTCAGTAAATCGTTTTTGGGTGTCCCACACGTAAGCGATGCCACCGCTCATACCGGCCCCGAAATTGCGGCCGACCTGTCCGAGAATCACCACTTTGCCGCCTGTCATGTATTCGCAGCCGTGGTCGCCCACGCCTTCGACCACTACGGTCGCGCCTGAATTGCGCACACAGAACCGTTCGCCTGCTTTCCCGCTGATATACGCCTCGCCGGAGGTGGCACCGTAAAAGGCCACATTGCCGATAATACTGTTGTCCTCGGGTTTGAACGTTGCTGTGTGATCGGGGTAAATGACTAATTTAGCGCCACTTAATCCCTTCCCGAAATAATCATTGGCATCGCCTTCGAGTTCCAGCGTGACCCCTTTGGCATTGAAAGCGGCGAAGCTCTGTCCGGCTGTTCCGGTGAATTTGAAATGAATGGTATCATCTTCCAGTTCTTCTTTCCGGAACCGCTTGGTAATTTCGTTGGAAAGGAGGGTGCCCGTAGCGCGATCGGTATTTTTGACCACAAAAGCGGCTTTTACTGGTTGTTGTCGTTCCAATGCCGGTTTTGCGGCCTCCAGCAATTGCCAGTCGAGGATATCGGCCATGCCATGATCTTGTATTTCCTGGCAATAAAGGCCTGTCTCAGCACTTTCCGGCGCTTTAAACAAGATGGGCGAAAGGTCGAGGCGGCTGTGTTTCCAGTGGGTAATATCCGGCCGGGTTTCGAGGCAATCGGATTGTCCGATCATGTCGTTGACGGTGCGGAAACCGAGTTCCGCCATGATTTCACGCAATTCCCGGGTAAGGAATTTGAAAAAAGTCACCACCTGGTCAGGGTCGCCGGCGAACCGCTTGCGGAGTTCGGGATCCTGAGTGGCGATACCTACCGGACAAGTATTCAGGTGGCATTTGCGCATAAGGATACAACCTTCCACCACGAGTGCGGCAGTGGCAACGCCCCATTCTTCTGCTCCCAGCAATGCGGCAATAGCGATGTCGCGGCCGGTTTTGAGTTGGCCATCTGCCTGCACCACCACGCGGCTGCGCAGGCGGTTGCGCACAAGGGTCTGGTGCGTTTCTGCCAGTCCGAGTTCCCAGGGAAGGCCCGCATGTTTGATCGAACTGAGGGGTGATGCGCCAGTGCCGCCATCGAATCCAGCCACGAGGATCACATCGGCTTTGGCCTTGGCCACACCTGCGGCGATAGTGCCAACACCTGCTTTGGATACCAATTTGACATTGATCCGCGCTGCGCGATTGGCATTTTTTAAATCAAAAATGAGTTGTGCAAGGTCTTCTATCGAATAAATATCGTGGTGGGGCGGTGGTGAAATGAGTCCTACACCCGGCGTGGAATGCCGCACTTTACCAATCCAGTCGTCCACTTTGTAGCCTGGCAATTGTCCTCCCTCGCCGGGTTTGGCCCCCTGAGCCATTTTGATCTGCAGCTCATCCGCTTCGGTGAGATAGCGGCTGGTGACCCCAAATCGGCCCGAAGCGACCTGTTTGATGGCGCTGCGCATGGAATCGCCGTTGGGCAGCAATTCATAGCGGCTTTCGTCTTCTCCGCCTTCTCCGGTGTTGCTTTTGCCGCCCAATCGGTTCATGGCGATGGCCAATGTAGTATGTGCTTCCCAGGAGATCGAGCCAAACGACATTGCTCCCGTGGCAAAACGGCGGTAAATATTTTCAGCCGGTTCCACTTCATCAATGGAAATGGACTTGCGATTGGGATTAAACCGGAACAGACTCCGCAACGTGCATGCTTTTTCCCCAAGGTCATTCACCGTTTTGGAGTACTTTTTAAAAGCAGCATAATCGTTGATTTTGGTGGAATGCTGGAGGAGATGAATACTTTGCGGATTAAACAAATGGTATTCGCCTTTTCTTTTCCACTGGTAAATGCCGCCAACGGGCAGGCGATCTACCGGAATAGTTTTTTTACTGAATGCCAGCAGGTGTTTAGATAGGGTTTCCCGCGCAATTTCATCCAGCCCCAGCCCTTCTATACGGGAAACAGCACCGGTAAAGCAGCGGTCCACCACGGCCTTATTCAGTCCTATAATTTCAAAAATCTGCGCGCCCTGGTACGATTGAAGGGTGGAAATGCCCATTTTGGAAAAAATCTTGAGCAGGCCGTCATTGACCGATTTGATATAGTTTTTTTCTAATTTCCACCTGTCGAAATGTCCATCAATATCGCCGCGCTCCTGCATATCTCTGATACTCGCAAAGGCGAGATAAGGATTCACTGCTGTGGCGCCAAAGCCCAATAAACAGGCAAAATGGTGTGTCTCCCACACATCGCCGGCTTCAATCACCAAACCTACCTTTCCCCGCAGGCCTTTCCTGATCAAATGGTGGTGAATAGCCGATGTGTACAATACAGAAGGGATTGCCGCGTGTTCGGAGTCTATAGAGCGGTCGGACAAAACCAATACCTCAAATCCATCCTCCACAGCATCTTCTGCGTACCGGCAAATGCGGTCCAGCGCTTTTTTTAGCGACCCCGCCTTGCCATCTGCCCGGAAATACATTTGCAGGGTTTTCGCCTGAAAATTGCCGGTATCGATACTGCGGATTTTTTCTAATTCAAAATCGGCCAATACCGGATGCGGGAGGGCCACGGTATGGCAGGTTTGCTCATTTTCCATGAGCAAATTGCCGATATTCCCCAAAAAAGTATGGAGCGACATCACCATCCGCTCCCTGATCGGGTCGATCGGCGGATTGGTCACCTGTGCAAATAACTGCTTAAAATAACTGGATAAATGCTGGGGTTGATCGCTCAACACCGCGAGTGGCACATCGGTACCCATAGAGCCAATCGGTTCTTTGCCCGCTGTTGCCATCGGGGCAATGATGGTCTTCAGGTCTTCTGTTGAATAGCCGAACGCTTTTTGGTATTTGAATACCTGTGCCGACTCGAGCGGTGCGAAAGTAACACGGGGCTCAGGAAGTTCATTCAGGCGTATTTTATGTTGGTGCAGCCAGGCTGCGTATGGTTTTTGCGAACAAATATCCCGCTTGAGTTCATCGTCACTGATAATGCGGCCTTTGGAGATATCCACGACAAACATTTTACCTGGCTGAAGGCGTCCTTTTTCGATGATCAATGCAGGATCTACGGGCAAAACGCCAGTTTCGGATGCCATAATCACCCGGTCGTCGGAGGTGACGCAGTAGCGCGAAGGGCGCAGGCCATTCCGGTCGAGGGTGGCACCTATAATACTGCCATCAGTAAAGGAAATAGATGCCGGACCGTCCCAGGGCTCCTGAAAAGAGGCGTGGAATTCGTAAAACGCGCGTTTTACCGGGTCCATTTGGTCGTTTTCGGCCCAGGCTTCCGGAATGAGCATCATCATCACGTGGGGAAGCGACCGGCCACTGAGCGTGAGCAATTCGATGATATTGTCGAGGCTGGCGGAGTCGGACTGGCCTTCGGAAACTACCGGGAGCAGCATTTCCATTTCCTCCCTGGAAAAATAAGGCGATGTCCAGCTTTTTTCGCTGGTTTTCAGCCAGTTAATATTTCCCTGGACGGTATTGATTTCTCCATTATGGGCAATAAACCGGAACGGTTGCGCGAGTTTCCACGATGGGAAAGTATTGGTGGCAAAACGCGAATGCACGAGCCCGAACGCACTCACCAAATTAGGATTGGAGAGGTCGGGGAAATAGGAACGCACCTGCATACTGGTGAGTTGGCCCTTGTAAACCACCGTTTTACAGGACAACGACGCGATATAAAAACCGATCTCGTCTTTCGGTACTGTACTTTTGATCAGGTGGGACGAATAGTTGCGCAGCACAAAAAGTTTGCGTTCAAAATCTTCGGGCGCGGTAAGATGGTCGGGGCGCGAAAGAAACACCTGTTCCATCTGCGGCTCCACCGACAGTGCTGTTGGGCCGATATCGGTGGTATTTACCGGTACTTTTCGCCAGGCGAGGACCGTAAATCCTAATTGCTCTGCAGCGCGGGTAAAAATGTCGCGGCATTCTTCCAGCAGCCTGATATCTTTAGGGAAAAAGAGCACACCGACACCATACTGACCGAATGGCGGCAGTTGGATACCCATTTTCAGGCATTCGCGAAAGAAAAATTCGTGGGGCGTCTGAATCAGCAGACCGGCACCGTCGCCTGTATTGGCTTCACAGCCACAGGCGCCGCGGTGCTCCATATTTTCCAAAATAGTGAGCGCATCCGAAACCGTCTGGTGGTTCTTATTTCCTTTTAAATTAGCGATAAAACCAATACCGCAAGAATCCCGCTCAAATTGCGGGTCATATAGACCTTGTTGACTCATATTTGTGGGTGGTGTTACGGCTTTACTTGGTCAGGACGGTATTGGTTGATCGGTTATCAGGTGATCAGTTATCAGTCGTAGAGTGTACAATTCCAGAAAGGGCGTCCATTCGCATTCCCCCTCCCTGCTTGGGGTACACTCTACGACTGATAACTAATAACTGATAACTTTGGCCTTAAGTATAAACTGGAATTATTGATTTTTTAGAATTTTATTCTGCATTTTGAAGTACAAATATCAGGACTAATTTGAACTTTAACAAAAAATCAGAATAAAATAAAATATCGAACGTGAATTCAATGCCTTGTTTTTTAAATTGGCGTTTTAGCGCAATTTTGGAAGAGAGGAATGGAGGTTTGGGTGAATTTTATTCTGAAATGCGGAATACCCTCACTCCTCTCCCCCCAGCACCTCGTCCACGGTCACCACTTTCGTATGCTCCGTGTGTTTGAAATTCTTATCAGGATTGCGCATACCCAATAATGCCCGCATTTGCCGCCAGATAAAGGTCGGAATTGCAATGAATGCACGCCGTACCAGGCCTGGCGCACCGGAAAGTGACAAGGTCCACAGGACGGTAAAAGCAAAAACGGTGACTGCCGCAGTCAGTGCCACACTCCACACAGGTGCCACGAACCAGCCCAAAATGAACAGCAAAAACGCCAGTCCGACCTGGATAAACATCGGCAGGGAAAGGGTCACCAAACCGAAGAAAAAGCGGTTCCAGTCGAGGTGAATAATGCCGGAGATCAGTATCCGGAGGGTATTCGGCAGGTTTTGAAAGTAGGAAAACAACCAGCGGCTGCGCTGGGTTTGTACGGCATCCGCATTTTGTATCTTTTCGTCGTAACACACGGCTTTTTGGGCAAAAGCAATGCTTTCGCCTCGCAACAACAGAAAATTTTGGAGGATTTTATCTTCTTGTAACATTCTTTTGCCGAGGTGCTGGCCCTCCTGAATGGCAGGACTTTGTAAATACGCCTGGTACAAACCGGTTTCAACAGCCATCCCCGATCCACTGATCACCGCTGAACTGCCGAGCAGCCAGGGGGCATACCGCTCAATATAGTTCTTATACAATTCACCCACCGAATCGGCTGCGGCAAAGGCATTATCGGTGTTTTTGGCGGTGCGCTGGCCCTGGATACTGTGGTGTCCTGCAGCCGCATATTGGTCGATAACGGTTAGGAAATCGGGGTGCGCCAGATTATCAGCATCAAAAACAGCAATATAATCATGGGAGCGCACCAACCGCTCCATAGCGTAAATGATACTTTTAACCTTGAGCCTTAACGGCGGATCAGGCTGGAAGACCGTCAGTTTCGCATCCTGTATGCCTGGATCAAAATCGGCCGGGCATTCATCGGCCACCAGGTAAATATAAAAATGCGGGTATCGCTGGCGGAGTAACGACTGCACGAGCGGTATGGCAATTGCAGCATTTTTATAGGCGGTAACGATGCAGGCGTAATTCCGTTTTCCGGTATCAGTGGCAGCTGTTTTTCCGGTGTCCCGGCCAAAGAGGCGGGCGGCGACGACCGTCAGAAAAGGCAGGACCAATTGAAAAATAAGGATGCCTGAAAACGCTGCAAACAGGTAATACATGTGCTGGTGGAATCGGTTGAAGGGGCAAAAATAGGACAATATTCCCTGTTTATTGCCGTTTGGAGCAGGGAATCGGTCACTTAGGAACCAGTAAATAATAACTTGCTACTTTTGGGTAGATTCCTTTCTTACCTTAGCCCTTCCATTTTATCTTTATTACCATTATTTCGTTTGAAACGCACTATGCTGAAGCCTGTTTTTATTTGTATCCTGCTGTTGCTGCTGATTGGATCAGCGGCCACCTCTATCGACCAGGTCCCTTATACCACTTTCAAAAACGCTTCTTTTGAGGATCCCAATCCACGTGCTTCCGCATCGCCCGACGGGTGGACTTCCAAAACACCCGCCAGTACGCCCGATATCATGCCCGGAGCCTGGGGGCTGCAAATTCCGGCACTGCACGGGAAAACCTGTCTTGGATTAGTTACCCGGGAAGATGGATCGGTGGAGGATGTCGCTCAAATGCTGGCCAAGCCCCTTAAAAACGGTGATTGTTATGCTTTTACCATTTATTTGTCGCACGCCCAGCAGTATGTGGGGTATAATCAACCTTGCCGGTTGCGGGTTTGGGGAGGCGATGGAATCAGTGCCAAACAAGAATTATTGGCCAGTTCGCCCCTGATTAGTCACGCAGCATGGAAGCCCTATAAGTTTAAGTTTATACCCGGCCGGGATATTCCGTGCATTACCCTGGAAGTGTACTATGGACCGGGAGTAACTTTTAAATACAAAGGCAATATTTTGATGGACAATTGTTCGGCGATTGAACAGTGCGAGAAAGCGTGAGGAAGATTTAGGATTTACGATTGATTCGATTTACGATCGACCATTAGTCACCGCCTCAATGCGTGCTCATCGGCCAAACAATATTTTACTGTGGTAAGTTATTACGTACATGTTCTTTAGTTTGATTATTGGGTTAACCCGGTATTCACTTCAATACTAAAACTACCCTTTTGTATGAACTTCTTTTTTACGATTCTTATTTTTACCTGTTTCTTCACTCCTTTTACTCAGGCTCAGCTATATACCAGTTATTTTACGGGCGACACCACCGATGTGTCGCCTCAGCCTGAGTCTGGAGTATGCCTGATGGGCGGTGCCACGGAAAATGACAATGCGATGCGTTGGTTTTTAAAAAAAGCCAAAGGTGGCGATGTGGTGGTGATCAGGGTGACGGGCTCAGATGGATACAATGATTATATGTTTTCTGAATTAGGTATTACTGTAAATTCTGTGGAAAGTATACTTATTCCCTCTGTAGCTGCGGCCAATAGTCCTTATGTTCGACGGCAACTGTTGAATGCAGAAGCGATCTGGATTGCCGGGGGCGATCAGGGGAGTTATACCAGCTTTTGGAAGAACACCGCAGTCGATTCGGCACTGAATAATTTGATCAATATAAAAAAAGGGGTAGTTGGCGGCACAAGTGCGGGTATGGCCATTATGGGCCAGGCCTATTTCAATGCGCTGAACGGTACGGTCACCTCGGCTGTGGCATTAAGTAGCCCCTATCACCCGAAGGTGTCGATTGGCTACAATGACTTTTTATTCAATCCAAAAATGGATGGGGTAATCACCGATACCCACTTTGACAGTCCCGACCGCAGTGGCAGGATGGTTACTTTTTTGGCGCGTTGTGTAACCGATTATGGTAAGGCTTTTATGGGTATTGCTTGTGACGAATATTGCGCCGTTTGTATCGGCGACGACCTCAAAGCTTATGTTTATGGAAAGTATCCACAAAATGATGATAATGTGTATTTTATCCAGCCTGATACCTGCACGGCACCTTATGGCCCGGAGACTTGTGTGGCAGGAACACCTTTGACCTGGAACCGCAATAATGCGGCTCTGCGGGTATACCGCCTGAAAGCGGAAAATACCGGCAGTAAATATTTTGACCTGAATACTAAAAATACGGGGGAAGGCGGTGAATGGCTGAATTGGCATGTGAACAACGGCGTTTTACAGCAAACTACCAGTGCTACTGCCCCCTGCATTACCATCGGTATTACCAATGATGCCGCTCCGGAACCCTCTTTTGCGGTATACCCCAATCCTGCGACAGACCTGTTAATGGTAGAATCGTTCAGCGATGGTTTTTTACAAATTACCGATACCAAAGACAGCGTGGTGCTCCGGCAAATTATGGTCAAAGGTGTCAATCAGATTACAATAAAAGCCCTGTTGCCGGGCATGTATTTTGTTTCGGATGGGCATGAGGTGGTCAGGTTCAGTAAAAAGTAATTATTTGGTAATTTTGGACAAAGGGGAGCGTTTTCGATTATAAAAAAAAAGAATTATACTTACATTTGCGCAAAGAGAAATAGATATTTGAAAAGCATCATATCCATATTACTTGTATCAGTTATTTTGCTGCAATCATTCAGCAAGGTTTGGATATTATTGTCGTTTAAAGTTAATCAGGAGTATATCGCCAAAGCACTTTGTATTAACCGGAGCAAACCCGAAATGCATTGTAATGGAAATTGTATTTTGATGCAGCGACTAAAAGCTGCTGAAGAACAGGAGAAAAAAGAAATTCCTCAAAAGTTAAAAGAGCATCACGAAATTTTATACTGTTTTGACATCAAAAATTGGCTGCTTCCCAGCCCCGTTGATGTGGTATGCAAAAAACAATTACTCACCTTCTACCTAAGCCCCTGTAAAACATCATTTGTTACAGCGGTTTTCCGGCCTCCGCAGATGCACACTGCTTAGCAACAGGCCATAAATATCGTTCCATAAGACAGGATTTATTTTGACAGACAGCAACACTTCTAAACATGTGTACAGCACTGATGTACAGCCATTTAGATAATGTAGCTTGCCAGACAAAAGAAACCCTGATTATGAAAATTAAATTGTGATATGTTGCTCAAAGCATGTCTGGGATTTTCTGTTCAACAAAATCTCAAGATAACTCCTATTGTTTTCCCGGCTTGCGCCTGCAAAGCGCAATAAACCTATTGGCTCTTGATATCATTGAGCAGGCGTTTCCACAGATGCCTGTAAATACGTCATTGGGCTTATTTTCATCTCGAATCAAAATTGATTATGAAAAAAACATTGATCTGTCTGCTGTCTATTCTTTGGATGGCAGGGGCAAATGCACAAGACATTGCGGAAGACGCAGTAAATACTACCTGTAATAAAGCAGCAGCACAAGAGCAAAAGACAAAGATGCGCGGTGATTTCAGCACGTACGAGGACTTGTCATTCGATCTGAAATATTACCGTTTTGAGTGGTTGGTCGACCCGGAAATATATGCGATAGCTGGTACCGCGACCACCTTTTTTGAAGTAAAGGAAGATTTGCTGAATACCCTGGAATTTAACCTGTCGACACAGTTAACAATCGACGCTGTGAAATACCACGGTACAAACATTACGTTCGTCCAAAGTGGGGATTATGGTTTGAGTATAACCTTACCTGTACCATTGGCCCTGGGAATAATGGACTCTTTGTCGATATCTTACCACGGCGTACCACCCTCAGGCGGATTTGGGTCTTTTATCCAGGATACGCACAACGGAATTCCGGTTTTATGGACGCTTTCCGAGCCTTTTGGATCACAGGACTGGTGGCCCTGTAAAAACGGGCTTACTGACAAGGTGGACTCTCTGGACATTATTGTGACCACTCCTGCTCAATACCGCGTAGCGAGCAACGGTTCATTGATAAGTGAAACCACGAATGGCGGGTCAAAAGTGTTTCACTGGAAACATCAGTATCCTATTGCGCCTTATTTGGTGGCTATTGCCGTTACAAACTATGCACAGTACACCGATATCGTGCCCCTCAGTAATGGCACCCAGATGCCGATGCTTAACTATGTTTATCCGGAGAGTCTTGCCGAAGCACAGATTGGTACTGCCAATCAGATTCAGGTACTTCAGTTTTATGACTCCCTATTTGTGACGTATCCTTTTTTTAAGGAGAAATATGGACATGCACAGTTTGGATGGGGCGGGGGTATGGAACATCAAACCATGAGTTTTGTGGTTAATTATGGATGGGGGCTCTTATCGCATGAACTTGCACACCAGTGGTTCGGCGATATGGTGACTTGTGGAAGTTGGGAGGACATTTGGCTTAATGAAGGTTTTGCAACCTTTTTGGAAGGATTAACACGCGAACGATTCCAGCCGGGACCCAACTGGCTCAACTGGCGTCAAGGCAAAATCAACAGCGTTATTTCACAAGATGGCGGTTCGGTGAGGGTAGATGACACCACGAGTGTAAACAGGATTTTCAGCAGCCGGCTTTCATATAACAAAGGATCATACCTGTTGCACATGCTTCGCTGGAAATTGGGTGACGAGGCTTTTTTTAAGGGTATCCGCAATTACCTGAATGCACGTCAGTTCAATTATGCACAAACGTCGCAACTCAAAACGTATCTGGCAACAACAGGCGGCCAAAACCTGGACGAATATTTTAACGATTGGTTTGAAGGTCAGGGCTTTCCTTCTTACCAGCTCACATGGTCACAGGATAATAACAACCAATTATTTGCAACACTCGGACAAACCACATCACATCCTTCTGTACCCTTTTTTGAGATGCCGGTACCTGTGAAATTTTCTGGCCAGGGTCAGGACACGGTGTTACGTCTGGAGCATACATTTTCGGGACAAGCATTTTCAGCACAATTACCATTCAAGGTCACAACAGTGGCAATTGATCCTGATTTGTGGTTGATTTCGGCCAATAACACTGTTCAACAAGTTTCTGAAGCCTTTGAATTGCCAAGTATTTTGCAAGCATTTGAGGTGATGCCGAATCCCGCTATCGATCATTTTCTTGTTTTATTAGAAACTGTACAATCGGAACAAACCTCCATAGTTTTACGCAATGCTTTAGGAGAACCGGTATCCTCCGGTCATAAAATCCTCCAGCCCGGGCGCAACGAGGTTCGAATGGACCGGGCAAATCTACCTGCGGGCACCTATACGCTTTGTGTACTTGGTGCCGACTGGTTGGTTCAAAAGCAGGTTGTCTTTTTATAATTATTGAACAATATAATTCATCACATAAACACTTTTAAATTTTTTCAAACATGAAAAAAATGTTTTTTGGGCTTTTTGCCTTAGTAAGTATCGCGGTGATTTTCACCAATTGCAAAAAAGACGAACCGGCGGTAACAGGTTTCGGGTCATTGAGTTTTGAGTTCGATAACCGCGCTGGTGCTGCCGGATTAGTGCTTGGCAATGATTACAAAAATGCTAACGGAGACTCTATGCGATTCAGTCAATTTGACTATTTCATTTCCAATTTTGTGCTGGTCAAATCCGACGGAACAGAATACATTGTTCCGAAAAATGACTCCTATTTTCTCTGTAAACACAGCGACGCAGCCACTCGTGAGATCACGATCAATAATGTTCCTGCGGGTGATTACGAGGAGGTGCGCTTCATTATCGGTGTGGACAGTTTAAAAAGCGTTTCGGATATTTCGGAACGCACTGGTGTTCTTGACCCGGCGGCTGGAGCAGCAGGTATGTATTGGGCGTGGAACTCAGGCTACATTTTTGTGAAGGTGGAAGGCACTTTACCACAGGCACCGCTTGATGCAGGTTCAGGCGAGCATATTTTTCAATATCACACAGGTCTGTTTGGAGGAAAAGACTCTCCAACTTTGAACAACATCAAATCGGTTGAGATTCACAGCCACGATGAGTTGGCAAAAGTTCGGGAAGGTAAAGATGCCCCACAATTCCATATTTATGTGGATTTGTTGGAGATGTTCACTTCGCCTGAGAATATCAGTGTGGCTGCCAATCCATTTTCGCATGCAGGTGCATTTTCAAAAATAGTTGCCAACAACTATGCTGACATGTTTAAACTGGATCATGTTCACAATCCTTAATTTTTAGATTTTTCACGGGGCGGCGTCGTTTCGTCGCCCCGCTTTTTGGGGAAGTCCCATTTTATTGAGACAACTTTACAAGTAATATAATATGAAAAAACTAAACAATACTTTATTGCTCAGTCTGTTGATTTTCGGACTGTTTGCCTGTAAAAAAGATGATCCCAAAATCGAAGAAATTAGGTTTTCTATACCAGGAAACTTTCCGGCTCCCACTTATGATTTTTCAAAAAATGAAATCACCAAGGAAGGTTTTGAACTCGGCAGGCGATTATTTTACGATCCTGTTTTTAGTCGGGACAGTTCTATTTCATGTGGCGATTGCCATATAAGTTTTTCAGCATTCAGTCATCCAGACCATGGTGTAAGTCATGGAATCGACGGGCTTCTGGGTATCCGAAATGCCCCTGCAATACAAAATATGGCCTGGAAAAATTCTTTTTTCTGGGATGGAGGAGTTCCCAATCTTGACCTCGTGCCACTCAATGCCATTCAAAATCCGGTGGAAATGGACGAATCACCCGCCAATGTAGTAAAAAAACTTAACCGGCATCCAAAATACCCGGCACTTTTCCGGGCGGCTTTCCCAGGGCAGGATACTGTTTCGGGCGCAACAATGCTCAAAGCACTTTCACAATTTATGGCGATGCTTGTCTCCTCCAACAGCCGTTACGATAAATATATCCGCAGTGAAGCAGGCGGCACACTTACTGCAGACGAGATTGCGGGGCTGGATGTATTTAAACAAAAATGCGCCACTTGTCATTCGGGTGAGTTATTCAGTGATCAGTCTTTTCGGAACAATGGAATTTCCGATGACTTCAGCCTTGATGCAGGGCGAAATCGTGTCAGTACATTTACAGAGGATATCGGTAAATTTGCTGTACCATCACTGCGGAATGTAGCCAAAACGGCTCCCTATATGCATACTGGCAAGTTTAAAACGCTCGAATCCATCCTCGACCATTATGGTTCCGGAGTGAAGGACTCACCAACACTAGACCCGATCTTAAAAAACAACGGCCAGTTAGGTATTGTACTCTCTTCAGTAGAAAAACAACAAATCATTGCATTCCTGAAAACATTGACCGACGAGGAATTTATCAGGGATCCGCGATTTCAAAAACAGGATTAAATAACGGTTATTGTTAAAAACAGGAATGCCCGCCAACATTTTGGCAGGCATTTCCTACATTGTTTTGAGCAAAACAAAACAACGTTATTCAACCTTACTTGTATTCCTTCTTCATTGTTTGGAAAGATATTTCTCAGGCGTTTCTTTGAATTTATCCCGGCAATATGCTGAGCAAAAAGCATATACCCGGTTTTTGTAGTGGCAGGTATCTGTATAAGACGGCATCACTTTCATATCACAGATAAAATCCACTGTGTTGGCAAACACTACAGGGTCTGGCAGTGTTTTTTGATGGTATTTATGAGAGGTCGGTTTGGGTTGCATGTGAGCGGCTTCCCGTTTTCCATTAATCCCTGCGTCATACATTGTCCGCATCTTGTCTACAATCTCCTTTTCGGTATTCTTTTCAGAACCTGCCTGAAAAGGTGGTTGAGGATCGTATACAATCATCTTTTGGTTTTCAATAGGCTGAGCCATCGATGCTTGATTGACCTGCTCAACCACGCCGGTTTTGTCATTTTTGGTGTAGCACGCGGCAAAAAAACCAGAAAAAATCAACAAAATTATTGTTATAGATTTCATGATACCTTATTTTTGAATGGATGATTTTACTACCTGCCGGATGACTACCCGATTATCGGAAGTAATCAGGCGAACCATATAAGTGCCTGCCGGCAAGTTTTTAATATTGTGGAAAGTGAATAATTCCTGACTTTTCAGGTTCTCCGCTTCCGTTATTAATGTACCCAAGTGATCAAATAACTGTATGGTTGCAATGTCCTTGTCCGGAAAGGATACGGAAAGGAGTGTAGAAAATGGGCTGGGTGAAATCTGAAGACGGCCTTCGTAATCCGACGTTTTTACACCTGATACGCTCTCGGAGATATCAATCAGTACAACTTTACTGCCAACCGTACCACATACAATCTGCGATGCCACAGGCGACCAGGAAACTGAAAGTGCAGACCCATTGGGTGTCAAAGGGAAAGAGGTGACTTCTGAATAGTTATTCAGGTTCCATATCGTTACCAGTTCGTCATTCGCAACCGCGACTATAAAGGCACCGTCGGGGGAAATATCCAGCGCGTTCACCACATCTGTCGAAGCATCGAATGTATGCAGGAGAGTCCCGGTACTTACCTCCCAAACCTTGATTGTTTTATCTAAAGAACCCGAAACAATACGTTGATTATCAGGGGTGAATTTCACGGTAACCACATCGTTGGTATGCCCGGTCAGGGTTGACAGCACAGCACCTGAAGTTGTATCAAATATTTTGATTTTATTATCACTGCCTCCAGTAACGATGCTGCTGTTGTCAGACGAATAATCCACCGACATTACCCATGAACCGGGGTGCGCATTGATGTTCAGATCGGGTGTCCCTGAAGGCAGGCTGTATGTTCTGAGTTTACCATTGGAAGCGCCGATGGCTACTTTCTCCGAATTGGGTGAAAAATCAACAGAAAAGGCATAAGTGGTACCTAAATCAAGCACAGAAGCCAGCGTTGGTGGATTTTGGGTATAATCAAAAAGCATCAGTTTACCGGTTTCTTCCGCAGTAGCGATGTATTGATTATTCGCACTCATACCCACACTCATCATACACTCAAAAGAAGGCGCAAGGGTGTAATCCCATACAAGATTGCCATCTACAGCATCGAACAGACGTAGTTTAGCAGGGTGGCAATTGGTTCCGGAGAGTATCCGTGTACCATCTGGTGAAAAAGCGACACTATTTACCTGCAGGCCGTCCGGGTGGCCATCCTGCGCCCATAGAATAGTTTGCTGGGCGCACAAAATATCGGAATATAAAAAAAATGTGATAATAAAATAAAGCTGTTTCATAATCAAAGAGAGAATTGATAAGAAATGAAATAGGGGAAAATACAACTTTCACCCTGCAGCCAACAGGGCACAGGATAGTTGAATGGAAGAACAATTTGGATGGACAAAAGGAAATACAACTATTTATATACAGCGTTGCACATAAATAACATCTCAGGATTTCAGTCCTGCATTAAGAAATTCCGGGAAAACAATCAGGCAGGCGGGTGGAAAATATCTTTCGGAAAAACTGGACATTGCCGATCTGCGGCAACAGGAAAACCTGGCGCTTCAAAGAGCGCATCAAATGGCAATTGGAACTCCCCTGGCGCTTCAAAAAACAAAACCAGGTCCTGTATATTTTTTAGGACAGGAGCACCGGGAACTTGTGGGGAGTCGTCTGCGTCCGCCTTTTTCATCCAGGTGTCCAACATACACTTGCCGGCACAAGTTTTTTCAGGTGTATTCCGGTTGACGCATAAAGTTTGTACAATTTCAGCTTTGTTCGCATAATAATACACCACCACACTGGTTTTGATGAACGCTTGCGCGATCATTACCAGTGCAATAAATAAGGTGAAGTTTCTTTTGAACAAATTCATGCGCGACAAAGGTAGATAAAATGGATTAATCCGATTGCCATAAAAAATACTTTTACAAACTCCGGAAAAAAAATCGGTCATACTGCTCCATTTGGAAACAATATGACCGATCGTTTTTATCTCAAGAATTAAATTTATTATCTTTTCTCTGTCACCATCAGTTTTCGTGTGGCAATTCCTTCAGCCTGCTGCACCGAAACAGCATACATACCTGAAGCCATATTGCGGAGTTGAACGGACTGCGATGAGGTACCTTCCTTTACCTCCAGGGTACGCACCAAGCGACCTGCGGCATCGCGGATCATAATCGTGGCATCCGAGCGGAGGGCTGTGCCAAAATCAATCCGAACCGATTCGGTAGCAGGGTTAGGCGACAGACTGAAACGCACCTCCGACAATAAATCGCTGGCCGAAACAAGCGCGCCAATGGTGAAAGTTCCAGCGGCCAAACCGCCGTTGCCATCTGTTACTGCAAACCGGAAATGATCGTTGTCGGTTGCAAACCCGTAGTCGAAATAACGCAGGTAACCCGCATCGATTTGTGCCTGTGTGAGCTGGTCGCCAGCATGCAATACACCCCAGCCGGCCAATTCAATAAATCCGTATACAGGTACGTCCACAATGGTAAATACCAATTGGGAAGGCGTATTATCCGGATCTTCTGCTTTCAGCAAAGCATTCGTAATCAATGCATTGGAACCACTTGAAATATTGAGGATATTATTGGTGACGATCGCTGGTGGATTCAGTGATGCAGCAGAGCAAACCTCCAGCATAAATTCCGTAATCGAACCACCTGAACCGATGGCGTTATCATTGACCTGGAGTTTCCATTCTCCTGCGCTGGCCAATCCGTTCATTCCCGCCAACAATTGTTGCGGGCGAAGAATTTGTCCATTATTGGGTGGACAAGGGAAAGTGGATATCGAGGAGGCATCATCGAAACCAGCATCCATAATGGTCGCCGAAAAGCCGCATTTATTTTTGAACAAGGTCAAAGCAGTACCCGACGGACTGATCAGTTTTACTTCCAGCTGATTAAATCCCTCATGGCTCAATTTAAGCCTTTTTACATTCACGTCGCTCACAGGACCGCCACCGCTGATCGTGATTTTCGATTCCACCGGAGTAGTTGAGTTGGCACTGATGTTTTTGGGCAAATCGGACGATGTGTACGACCCGCAAGCATCTACCTGTGTGGAGAAGATATAGGGTGCTGTCCAAGGTCCTGCGCCGCACTCGTTCAACGGGCGAACCCGCCAGTAATAAACAATACCTTTCTCCAGATTGGCATTCGCCAGTAAAGTGGTGACCAATACATTCGCATTGTCCAATTTGATCGTTCCAGGTGCGAAAGAAGGATTGGAAGCCACTTGTACCTGGTATTTATTGGCATCGGCAACACCTGTCCACTCAAGGTTGGGCGATTGGGAAATACCCACACTACCATCTGCTGGAGTAACAAGGGATAATGCGTCAAACTCATTGGATACTACTGTTACTTTCAGTGCCGCAGTATCGGAAAGTGTAGTGCCTGCAGCGATCACTTGCAGGTCATAAGGACCTTCAGGTGTATTGCCGAAATCAATATTCAGGGTCACATCGTCACCTGCGGGAGCTGGGTTAGTGCTGAATGCAGCAGTAGCGGTGGCCGGAAGTCCAGTCACACTGTACGTAATCGCTTCATTGAAACCAGCCCAATTACTGTTGCCTACACTCATGGAATAGTTGCCGGGAACACATGCCTGAGAGACCGGTGCTGCAACGCATATACCGAAGCCAGGCGTCGTGGCAGGACTGATCGCGAAATTGAAATTAGAAATATCAAAAAATACATTGTCGGCGGCTTCCACCCGAATCCGCATAGTAATTCCAATTTCATTCGGCACCAAAACACAGGCAGAACCAGTATTTTGCACATTCGATGCCAGGGTAATTGGATAAGTGAGGCCTCCGTCTTTGCTCAGTCGTACATTAACGACCTTACAACTAACCGGGGCAACATCAGTATTGGCTACACTCCAGGTGACATATTGGTATTCATTGGGGTGCCAGGTGATGTTTGCAAGATTCGGATAGGAAACCCGGAATGGTCCGGCAGTAGCCACTGCTTTGAATTCCACCGTATCAATACCGACACCGCCGCCGCCAGATTTATTGTCTCGTACGGTGAGACAAAAAGTGAGGTCACGGGTATAAGTAGGCAGGAGTTCTTTTTTATCGGTACTGTTCGCCACAATCGTTTGTATACGGGGAAACGTCCGGCTGGTACCCGTAACAGGCGGATACGTCCGGAAAATGGGAGTGCTGCCTTGTGGCGTCCCCAGTGGTACTAGCGGGCCAGTATCGGCCTGTTCCCAGCAATAAGTAAGCGCGTCGCCATCAGCATCCATGGCCGATCCTTTCAGTTCAAATGGTGTACTGATTGGGATGGAAAAATCATTAGGGTGCGCAATGGTTACCATTGGCACAAAATTAGGTATCACCTCCGTAGTACCGCAAGTGCTGCCAACACCCGTTTCTACAAAGGCCCTGAGTTCTACAATGGAACAAACATTATAATACAAATCGGCAGACCCCTGAACATTATCGGCACCACACGCACCTGCATAGGACATGATGGTGGAGCCACTTCCTGGCTCGCAGGCCGAACCCGGGAAATCACCGGCGCCCAATCCACCGCAAAACGTCCAGGTGTGTCCTCCCGCCCATTGGTGGCCGATTTCCTGCCCGATGACACTTAAAAAGTAATCGCCGTAAGGTGTATTACCCGCAGAACAACCGCGTCCTTTAAAATCGGTGCAACAACCGCCTAACCAGCCCACTCCGACAGCGCCACCGCCCAGATAGCGGGCGAAAACGTGCCCAATATCATAGGTTTCAAATCCAATCGTCTGAATCATAGCGACCGGGTTTTGTGATAGCCAGCCGCCTACCTCTGTTCCGGTATAAGGGTCGGTGTTGGGGTCCAAAAATAAAATACTTTCCACATTATCGACTAAAATAAGCCGGATATCCAGGTCAGACTCATAGAATGCATTGAGTTTGGCGGTATAATCAATCATCGCCGCCAATACAGAGGCAGTAGTCCCTCCATGATCCTGCGAAAATTCGCCTGTTGCGGCGCAGGCAAAGCGGTATTTTTTAATTTTCACCTGTTGCGGGGTAGACAATCCGCGCTCTGAAGGGCCTGGCATATGTTCTACAATTGCCCGGTTTGTTTTTTGTTCCTTCAGGTTCTTTAAATCGACGGAAAATTCGGTCTCCATGCGCAACTCCGGGTGGCGGAATTGAGCAGGAAATGCCCGCCTGTCGTAAACCATATACAGGGCATTCTGGCCTTTTGCCAATGGCTCAATATATTCAACCCCTCTGTCTGCACGGCGAATGGCGCCTTTGAATCCCCATTCTGGTGAAACAGTGATAGTTATTTTTTTAACCTGGTCATTCAGGGCATATCCGGTGTAAGAGCGGATCAGCGGGTATTTTGCAAGAAGTGCTTCGCTGACCAAGGGAGTTTCCACCACAGCGAAAGTGGTGGTGGTTCCATCCGCCTGCGGCACTTCGAGGTGCAGTGGCTTATTCATTCCATCGGGCGTAAATTCCCGGGGAGCATTGGTCAGGTACACCCTAATGGCTTCATAATCCATTTCGAAGGCATGATAGGCATCAGGTTCAAATTCGCGCACCGCACTTGCAGGAAGTACGACAGTTTCGGTGGCAATTTCCCGCCAAAAACGGGTAGTGGATGATTGTGCCGTAGCCGAATGGATTAATCCGAAAAAGGCAGTAACAAAAAGTAAATAAGTAATGCGCATGGTGATATAGTTATTTTTTACTGGAGAACAGTGCCTGAACAGTGTTTGTTCGACGAATTGCAGTTGCAAAGTTAATACTGCTGCACGGCTGCTGCCAGATTTTTGAGAAATAGACAGGATTTGACAAGTTTAGTACTTTACTTACTCGCATTTCCACAAAAAATCGGACAAGGGGTACGATCCTTTCCGGTAAGAGAAATGCCACCATTCTGTCCGGATCCCCTCAAACCCGGCTGCTTCCATCATGGACCGAAACATGCGCCGGTTGGACAAGACTGCCGACGGAAGCTTCCGGTAATCAAAATGTGCTTCCACGCCGAAAAAATCGTAGGGTGTGCCCATGTCGAGTTCTTTGCCGTTTTTGTCCACAATCGTCAGATCGACAGCCGCACCCCGGGAGTGCATGGATCCTTTGGCGGGAGGGGTTACATAATTGGGATTGGGAACCTTGTCCCAGAGGCGTTGCTGGTAAGGTCGAGGCCGGTAACAGTCGAACATTTTGAGTCCGCCATATCCTTTGGCCTGGAGGGCCCGGTGTACTGTTACTAATGCTGCTGCCGCTTCAGGCCGCAACAAACACTCCGCACAATCGTATATTTTTACCTTGGTAAAATTATTGGCCGTTGCATAGCGAATATCTAGGCGGATGGATGGATCCAGGTCACGCACTGCTTTGAAATTGTGTTTGTTACCGCCTGCCGGGGGAATGACTGTTGCCGCTGGTCGTGCAGGCGAAAGGTCTTTTTCAGGTGCCTTCTTTTGGGGACTGGTCTGTTTATCAGGCACTGGCTGGTCGTCTTCCAGGCTTGCAAGGGAATCTGCAGGCTGGTTGATGGTATCCTGTTGCTCCACGGCGCTGGTATCTGTCTGGCCGGAAACGGTATTTTCCTTCGGTGCTGCAGGTGGTTGGCCGCATGCTGCTCCGAGGATCATTATTACTGGTAAGGTATATTTTTTTAACATGTTAAATTTATGTTTGTTCTGGGTGTGGTGGTTGCGAACATGGGCGACCGGGAGGGAAATGCCGTTGACTTAAGGCTACTTTGTCACTTTAAAAACAAATGGAGTGTGTGACAAAATCGGGGAGCTGACTCCCCAGCCCCTGAAGAACGAACGATTTACTCAGATCTCCGTTTACCTACTTTATTGAGTAACCAAGAGGTAAAAAAGAAGAGGTTTACAAGTAAGCCTTATCAAAAATAAAAAGCACAAAGTGTCCTGGTTCACAAGATCGAGTTCCCCCTTTGAAGGGGGGCAGGGGGATGAACAGTCCAATAAAGCATTGTTAATGAATAACTTACTTCAAAGTATGGGGCGAGTCATCCCCCTAACCCCCTTCAAAAGGGGGAACCCGATCTTGTGAACCAGGGCACTTTGTGCTTTTTATTTTTGATGAGTTTCTCATAACTTTTTACACAGCCTTAGCCGGGGAGAGAGGAATCTTATGGTTAGGTCAACTCCATCCCTTCACAGGTTTTAAAGTGACAAAGTAGCCTTAAGTCAACGGCATTGACCGCGAGGGTCGCCCCTACCGAACGGCCTTCTTGTGAGAAAACCAGTAACCCGAAACCAGTAACCCCGAAACCAGTAACCCCGAAACCAATAACCCCGAAACCTCACTCCACAAGCACCTGTTCCCGATACGTCGTTTTACGATCAAGGTTGGAAATCACACAAGTATAAACCCCTTTGGACAACCTTTCGGCGGGCAATTCCACCCAAAAAACACCTATGGCATCGATATATTTTTTCTCAAAAACCTGTCGGCCGAGCTGGTCAAAAAGTTGGACGGTAAACGCCGAGGAATGAATCACCGCATCGGTTTTAACGTACATTTTTCCATTGGTCGGATTGGGGTACACCACAAAATCGGCCCTGTCAAATTCAGGATCCACCGACGATTGCTGGAGCGCCTGGATATTAACATCCATCCAGGCTAAACGTGCCAAAAGCCAGTTTTTCATAAAATTTACTTCCGAACTATAAGTAGGACCAATATACGAATTGGGCCAGACGTACGTGCCCAATACCTGCCAGCGCTGGAAATTGCGCACCTGCGCATCGCCGATCACATTGACGAGCGAATCAGCCTTGGCTATCATCTTTTCATTACTCCAAACCGTGCCGCGCAACTCCTGCCACCGCGTGAGCAATCGCTGCCGGAATACCGGATTATTCCACATTTTTTCCCACCAGAAATGAATCAGGTAGCCGTCGGAACCACAGATACTATTGAAGTCTTTACCCCATCCTTTCGGGTCGATGCCTTCGCAATAGTCGCCGATACCATAAGTAATATTGAAATCCCAAACTGGGCCCATGGTGATTTTTCCGCCATTGGGGGCATCGTCACGGTCTTTGTAAAAGTAGGCACTGATACGGTAACCATCGATATTTTTGCTCACCTCCTGCACCAGCAGATAATTGACCCAACTATCTATATCCACCCAATTTTCGACGGAGGCATTAAAATTGGGGCCTGCCATCATGTTATCAAATGCCTTGATGTGATTGCGGATATAATTCTGCTGTTCGGCTGCTAAATCCACATTTTTTGGATAAAAATGCTGAAACCAGGTTTGCTGCCAACCACCCGGGACAGGCGGATACTGTGAAGCCCAATCATTGCCTATTCCACCATTGCCGTCGTCTTTGTCAATCCGGATAATATAACCGCCGGTGAGTTCAGGACCAGCAATATCTGTAGCCTTTATTTTGGCAATATTGACCCGGCCACTATCCCGTTTGACCGTTTCCAGCAGTATGTAAACGCCGATGTATTCGCCATTCAGCACCACTTCCACATACCGTGTACGTGGAGCCCAGGGCATTACTTCCCGTGCGATGGTGTATGAAAATACATCGCGGATTAGGGATTTATCGTTCAGCGGACTGATCAAAGCGAAGTCGCTTTCCGGGGGCATTCCTAAAAGGGAAACATCCTGATCTGCGCCGGCGTCGTCCCGCAATTCGATAGAGTAGGGGCGTTTTTCATAAAAAAAGGAAGAAGAACCGCGCAGTTCGATCCCGATAGCACCATTATAGGCGTTAGCCGGATCAAAAATCTGGTTCAAAACGCCGGGTCCATTATCGATCAGACTCATTTGCGCACCTACTTTAGGTTCGTCGGGAATTTCCTGGCCGTTGGTACTGATCACCATAATGGGTAGGTTGGAGGTGGTAAACCCCGATTGAGCCTGGATAGAAAAGGCACACCAAATGAGGGCCGCGCTGAAAAACAGTTTGTTCATACGGCAAATGTAACACAACGAAGTTTGAAAAGGAAGTTTTAAAAGTCAATTTGACTGTTTCTGCCAAAAGCCCCGAAGCGATCGCTCCGGGGCCCGTTCCGTGTTTAGTAAGGGTATGGAATAAGCAAATCAATCCATTAACAGAGCGTGCCACCGCAGAACATGCAGTGACCTGGTACTTTACTCCCATCAAAATTAGTTGGAAACACAATGTTCCTGGCTGCCATTTGGATCAACAACAAGAGCCAACTAGTGGATAAAATGCTGCTTTGCGATGTCTTTTTTTAGTGATTTGATTGCAGTATTTCCCGAAATGCTTTCCCATTCGCGCAAACAGCAAATCGACCACAAATTTGAGGCTCACCACTGGCCGACCATATTTCCACTAATACATTGGGAATAGGGTTACATTGGTCGTCGAGAATGCGGCCCCGCACCAGGATTGTTTCATCTGCCGCCAGCGGCGGGGAAGTTTATGTTCTTCCTGCATGGTGTTTTTTTTAAGTAAAAAGGTTGCGTGTTTTCATGGAAATTGGTCATTGACTATCAATTAATTACCCACCTCTATTAAGAATGTCGAACCTCTTGTTGACCAACGCGATTTCTGCGGGCGTCAGCAGTGATTTCTAGTCTCCTGACAAAAAATCTTCTTCAAAGTAACCTGCTAATTGCACATTCCCTTTGTAAGAGAGCCGGGAGATATAGTTGTATTCACAGCTGGCACCTGATGGCGACAATACCTTCATGGTGGACCAGCTGTCCATTTTGCCGGCCTTTATTTTGCCGGCGATAATTTTTTTGTTGGCCTTGATTAGTTTCAGGTAATCGTCGGTTTTGTCAGGTGCTACTTTGATGTAGATGTAGACATTGTGATAGGTGGTGTCAACCTGCGCGAAAGTCGCGGTGGATTGGCAGCAAAAAGCGACTGCCAACAGCGAAAAAATAAGCGATTTCATCAGTGTAAAAATTTTTTAGGTGAAAACGTGTTTTGTTGAATGATACAAAGGTGTGGGGAATTAACTGGGGCAATACCCACATGATGATGTGGGCTTTTTGGGGATTTACGAATCATTTATAAATATACGGGAGGTATGGTAGTAAACATCTGGACTCAGATTGCAAATGATAGCACTGAGGTTGCATTTTCGGCTTTTTTTGCCCTGAAGTAAACTGCTTCCAATAGCTTCAAGCCATATTGGGCATCCGTGCTCATTGGTTTCACTTATATTTTAATAATTAATTAGCCTAAAACAACATGACACAATTAACAACCAACGCCTTTATTCCCATTTTAACCAGCTGTATGCTGTTCGCGACTGTTCACCCATGGAAATTCATTTTGTACATCAAAATGAGGCCACAGGCAAACTCGTGGTTATTGGTGTTTTTGTGGAAGAGGGCGCTGAAAATGATATCCTGACCTGTTTTTTAGTTACATTTTTTGCACAATCGCGTAATAAGAACGCCCTTCCGCTACTGTTACCCGCACCACTATCAACCCGGCAGGCGCCTGTTGCAGTGAAAATGCCAGTCCATTTTCATGAGTCCCCAGTGGCTTAACAACAGCGGTGATATCTTTTCCATCTATTCCCCAAAAAGCGACCTGAACAGGTTGGTTATTCAGCGGAAAATTAAATTTCAAGTCAATATCGCCCGTTGAAGGGTTCGGAAATACGGTCAGATGTGCTGGTGCATAAGCGGGTGCTGCCACACCCACCTCCGGTTCAAATTCATACGCACCAATATCAGGAATATCAAAAATCAATCGGTCCACGCTGCCCCAGGGATGCACATATTCGGCCACTGGCCGCAATGCAAAAGTATCCACCATACCAGCATCCACTGCCCCGTCCAAAGCTGGCGAACCGGCAGTGAGGTGATAATCAAAGTTGGGGTAATCCACAAATCCTGCCGCTGCAGGGTTATTGATGGTGATATTGTTGGTGGTATCCAACAGGGCAGGGTTGACGGGGGTATCCATTATGGTACCCGGACCGGTGAGGATATTGTTCTGGCATTTAAACACGGCTACTCCTGCCGGGAACTGCACAAATCGCCCTGCAAACCGTTCATTAACAATAGTATTATGGATAATATACAAGGTATGTGGCGGCAGATTGGCCAATCCTTCCATTCCAAAACCGATAATATTGCCATTTTGGCTTTCTTCACTTTGCTGGATAAGATTGCCTATAATGATCGCGGTACCGCCATTGGGCAGGTCTATTTCCCGGCTGGCATCGGCACCGGGTTCGTCGGTGAGGCGGTTGTAAAGGATGTAGTTGAACTGGGCGCGGCTTTTTAACAGGTGCCCCACTTTGCCGTGGTGGGAATAATTGTATTGAAAAATAAGGCTTTTGACAGAGCCGACATACACATTGTGGCTGTAGCCGTCGCCATATCCGTTGTAGGCGAATTCGGAATATTCGAAGATGAACTCCGCGTTGTCGTCATTAGTGGTGAGGATTCCCATTTCATTGTGGTGAAAGGAGCAGTGGTTGACGGTCAGGTGTAATCCTTCCGCACGGATACCGGCACCATTTTGGTCGGGCACCTGGCACAACGAAAACTCGATATTCTCCACCCTCACATAGTCGCCTTTGATCACCCAAATCGCTTTGCCGCCGGCATTTTGTCCGTCGGCCCGTAAGTGGCTGTATTGTCCGGGCGTACCCGTTCCGCGCAAAACGAGGTGATTGGCGGTCCAGGTGCATACGTCGCCGGGATATATGCCGGGGTCAATGGCTACAGTGTCGCCATCAGCCACGAGTGCGGCTACCTGACTGGGACCAGTATGTGGACGATTGGGCCCAACCGGCCAGGTGGTGGCAGCGAGGTGCTGGGCGAAAAAGAGGGCGAAAAAGAAGGCGGGATAATGGATATGCTTCATGGTTGAAATGTTGAAAATTTTAGCGCAAGGTACTTTTATTTATTCCTTCACCCGTACATACCGCTCCACAATCACCCTGTCAATTCCCAGTTTTTCCAGTTTCTCCACACCACTTTGCGTCAATGTATCTTTATTAATACTGACCACAAAAGAGAACTGATGATCTTCCCATTCCCGGTCATTAAAATATTGTAAATGTTCGGTGTACGCATTATATTTTAATTCGTATGTTCCGCCTCCGGCACTGAATACAGCGGTCGAATCTTTTCCGTGATGCAAGTCATGGTTAAAGAAAGCGAAATGCGTGTCATTGATGATTTTGATCATCCGGGTCTTCGGATTAAATGTCGAATAAGTACTGTCTTTTTCGGTGGAAGTGGCTGATATTAATTGCCAGGTGCCGGTGAGCGGCAGTGCTGTTTTTGGGGTGTTGGGTGTGCCACATGACCAGCATACGGTGGCCAATACAATAAGTACGGTTGAGAATTTCATATTTTTTGCTTGAATAAGAGAACCCGGCAAATATACACTTGAAATGTCAACAGGCTTATCATCGCAGCAATAAGCTAGTTAAAATTCATCTTAGACCGCCTGCATCTGCAATATCCGCAATTTATTTTTTCGCTCCGCCAACTTCCCCAGCTTTTTCATTTTATACATTAAAATCTGTGCTACACCCAGCAGACAGTGTTTTCGCGGACCCGTGTAAATAAACGTTTGTAATGCGTAGCCTGCACACAGCCAAATAAAGAAATTGAGCCAGGTCTTTTTGTGGAAAGCGGGGTTCATCCAGAAACAGCACATTTCGGTGTGGGGCTGTGATTGCTGCACCTGTTGGTACAGGTCGGCGCGACTTTCGGGGCCTGCAAATACTTCTAGTGTCCGCAGTTTTTCGCCGGTACCCAGCACAAAACCGCTCACTATATTTCCTTTCCAAAACACGCTGAATACCTGATTGGATGTATAGTAGTCGCGGTGACTCTAATTCCTGTGCAGTATTGATTTTTTTAAATTTTGGAAAGTCTAACATAACGCAATTGTTGTAAGGTTGAAATAATATTTAATTGCCCTTACAAAGGTGCGCCCGGTTTTTTTGAGGGTACACAGCGCATGTCATAATTAATTAAAAGTTAACTCCCCGATGACCGTAACAGTGGTTTTAGTCAGGTACATTTACCCGTACTAGTCAAATTAGTTTATGAAGCTCGTTAATATTATTATTTACCTGTTATTGATTGCTCCTCTTGCATATGGGCAGTCGTTCAATCGCGATTCTGTTTATACATTTGATAGCCTTCGGCAGGAAGTGGTAATCACTGCGCAACGGCAGCAGCGCGACAATTTTACATTGCCGTTGGTCGTCACGGTATTTCAAAAAACATACCTGGAAAAAAAGGCATCACGTACTGTCCCGGAAATACTGTTCGGAACACCGGGCATCTTTTTACAAAAAACCAACCATGGTGGCGGTTCGCTATTTTTGCGCGGACTCACTGGCCAGCAAACACTCCTGTTGGTCGACGGAATCCGGCTGAACAATGCCACCTTCCGTTCGGGGCCCAACCAGTACCTCAATACCATTGATCCTTCATGGATCAACCGTATTGAAGTAATGGAAAGCAGCGGCTCGGCGGAGTATGGCAGCGATGCTATCGGTGGCGTGGTTAATGTTTTAACACATTCGCTTACTTTCTCCGAACGCACCAGGTTTCACCCGGAAGCAGCCTTCAAATGGATGTCGGGAGGTATGGAGACCAGCGGTCAGACGGCAGTGACGGCCTCCGGAAAGCATTGGGCTATTCGTGCAGGCGGTGCCTTCCGGCAGTTTGGCGATTTGATCGCCGGAAAAGGTTTGGGTACTGAATCGCCTAATGCCTACACCCAATGGAGCGCAGAAGCCAAAGGGGTGTTTCAACTGAATAAACACCTTTCAGTAGTAGCCGCTTATCAGGACCTGGAGCAAAAGGATGTTCCGGTTTATCATAAAGTAAAATTAGAAAATTTCAAATATAATAGTTTTGATCCGCAACGCCGCCAATTGGGCTATGCCCGTTTTATGGGTACTTTTGACCACTTCCTTTTGAAAAAAGTAGAATTAACGGCATCCCGGCAACGTAGTTTTGAAGTCAGAAAGAACCAGAAAAATGGTAGCCCCATACAAGTGACGGAAACGGATGAAACTTTCACCAATGGACTGCAAGTCAATGTGCTATCTCATATTTTGAGCAGGTGGAATATGACTACCGGTGTTGAATGGTATGCTGATCGGGTAGGGAGTGACAAAGTAGAATTATCAGAAAACACCGGTATTGCTGTCACCAAACGGGGACTTTATCCCAACAATGCCACCATGGGCAGTTGGGCTGCTTACAACCTGCATACCTTTACCTGGCACCGCTTCGATTTAACGGCAGGTATCCGGTACAATGGTTTCAGAATTGCCGTTCCTGATGAAACCATTGGTAAATCCTCGATCACACCGCATGCGTTAGTCGGCAATTTTGGTGCCTCATTCAAAGTGGTGCGCGGGATTCGGTTTTTTGCCAATACCGGTTCTGCTTTCCGCGCGCCCAATATAGACGACCTGGGTACGTTAGGTATCGTCGATTTCCGGTATGAACTACCGAACAGCAGCCTTCGCCCTGAAAAAAGCCGCAGTGTGGAAGGTGGGGTAAAAATTCAGACGCCCCGTTTTTCTGCAACATTTTCGGGTTATTATATGCGTCTCAGCGACCTTATCGGAAGGGTGCGCACCAGCGATTCTATTCAGGGTTACGCTGTTTACCAAAAAGAAAATATTACGAATGCGGTTATCCGTGGTGCTACGGTACAATTCGAATGGCTATTGCATCATCGCTGGACTTTGGGGGGGCATACTACCTATACTTACGGACAAAATACCACAGCCACCGAACCTTTGCGGCGTATTCCGCCCATTAATGGACGACTATTTATAGAATATCACCCACTGCCCATGCTGAGTTTGCGTGCTGAAACCATTTTTGCCGGTGATCAACGCCGCCTGGCACAAGGCGATATTGACGACAACCGGATCGCTGACAACGGTACTCCGGGCTGGCAGATTGTAAATGTCGGCTTTTATTCCTGTCTGCCACATATCACCATCTCCGGCGAACTTCAGAACATCACCAATACTGCCTACCGCATGCATGGTTCCGGGGTGGATGGAATTGGACGGAGCGTTTGGGTGCGGGCCGGGGTAGCATTTTAATTAGGAGCATGTCAGGATGCTTGCTCCGAAAAATAAATTTTCATCGGTGTGAAGTAAAATTCATTCCATCCCTGTCGGTAATGCCGGTCCGTTTCTTCGAGGTTACTGTGTTTCAGCGTTATCCGGGTTTTGGTTTCATGGACGGGTTTGAAGGTAATCTCGACGATGGAATCAGGTTGATTCGCTTCAAATTCGGTAGTCCGCCATGCCTGTCGAATGAATTTGCATGGAATAAGCTCCAGGGTTTTCCCGGAAATATAGCCATCCCAGGCAGTGAATAAACCGCCCGTTTCATCGGAGCATTCCGCTTCACCGCCAGTCATTTCCGAATGACCGTCGCTGTCAAGCCAGGCGTTGTAAATGATTGACGCTGGAGCGTCGAGGACTTCTTCAATCGTGAATTCCATACTTTTTATGCGCTACAGACCGACTTCTTTTCCCGATCCGGGCTACTTTTAAAGGGCAAATTTATACAGATAAACGAATTTTTGGGATATATCGACATTTTTCAATTAAAATCCGGCAGAAGTTATTACGAAAATAAACCTGTCCCTGAATCTGCCTGAAGCCTTTCCAACTAAAATCACTTCTTCAGCTGACCTTCATTATTTTCTGTTCCTGCCGGGAGCCTGTACTTTGAAAAAAATGGCAATTTATGAGCAGTATTAATCGAACCAGGAATCAGGTCGCTTGGGAGGGATTTCTACTTTTAATGACGGCTTCGCTTGCCGCTCAAAACAGGGCTGTCACATTGAAGGATGCATTTAAGGCATTTTGCACGGCTATGGCGAAAACGGTGGTATCCTACCAATAAAGTTAAATCGGGACCAATCCACTTTTCAATTTCATACCATGAAATACTATTTCATATCTTTATTTTTCCAGGTTTTAAGCGCTGTGGCAGCTTTTTCACAAACGTGCCTACCGGAAGGTATCACCTTTAACAGCCAATCACAAATTGATAGTTTCAGTATTAATTATCCGGGATGCACCCGTATTGCAGGGGATGTAGGTATTCAGACGGCTTCGGCAGATTCCGTCAAAAACCTCGGAGGATTGCATCTGCTGGAATCTATCGGTGGCGGATTATTTATCCATGATAATCCGGCCTTAAAAGATTTAACAGGTTTGGAAAATTTAGATTCCATACAAAACGGCTTTTTTATCTATAACAATGCAGCCATCAATACCTTGACCGGGCTGAATCAGCTGGATTTTGTACAAGGGCTCTTTTTTATTTTTTCAAATCCACACTTGGAGCATTTAACCGGGTTACAAAATCTCGATACCATTCACGGGACGCTATCCGTTTATGACAATCCATCCCTCCTGAATTTGAAAGGACTGGAGAACGTTCATCATGTAAAATGGGATCTGGAGTTATGGCGCAATTCCAATCTGGCAACGCTTGACAGTCTGCATAACCTGGTCTCGGTCGGAGAAAACCTTTACATTAGCGACAATGACGCGCTCAGAGACCTGAGTGGCTTAGATAGCCTCGCTTCGATAGGAGGTGATCTTTCGATTATCTATGATACAGTGCTGACCACCCTGAACGGGCTCAACCAACTCCAATCTATCGGAGGCGATCTCAGCATCATCAAAAACCCGGCCTTATCAGATTTATCCGTACTAAACAATATTAAAGCACTGAACGGAAGGTTATACATTGAGGATAATGACGCTTTAGTTTCATTGTCAGGGTTGGGTAATATCAAGTATATCACTGACAATTTATACCTCTTCAGCAACGATGCCTTAACTTCCCTTTCAGGATTGGACAGCCTTTTTTCGGTAGGCTACGCCGTTTTTATTTACAGCAACAGCGCATTAATGACACTTGACGGACTGAATAATTTGTCTTCAACCGGAGGTTATCTCGATATTGAGGATAATGATGCTTTAGTAAATTTATCGGGCCTGGAGCACCTGAATTCAGTGGGTGGATACCTCCTCATCTCTGACAATAAGAGCTTAGCAGATGTAAATGGATTAGAAGAATTGTCGACAGTAGGTTCCTTTTTAGAAATCTATTTTAATTCGTCGTTGATAACATTGGATGGCCTGAGCAACCTTGATTCGATCGGCAGCGATGTGTATATCACGCACAACTTCAAATTAGAAAATATAGAGGGGCTGCATAACCTGACCGCTGTCAATGGGAATCTCAAGATATTTTTTAATTCTGAATTAACAAGTTTAGCAGGGTTAGACAGTATTGAAACCATCTATGGTGATTTGACGATTGGATTAAATGATTTATTGGAAACTTTTAGCGGATTAGAAAAACTGCAATGGATCAACGGCGATTTTACAGTCGATTACAATCCGGAGCTAATCAGTTTGTCGGCATTATCAAACCTTGCACATGTGGGTGGGAATATCAGCATTAAGTATAATTATGCCTTAAACAGTTTAACCGGATTAGAACAAATAACCGCCGTAGCCCGATCTTTGTATCTATCAAGCAATGACAAATTAATCGATTTATCAGGATTGAACAACCTTGTTTATATTGGAGAAGATTTTTATTTGAATGGAAGCTATAATATAAAAAATTTATCCGGACTCGAAAACCTGACGGCTGTTGGGGGGGCTTTCTATTTAGATTTATTGGATGATTTAGTAAATGTATCTGCACTGAATAATCTAACTGCTGTTGGAGGTGATTTTGAGTTATATGGCTCCTATTCGCTGACCGATATCAATGGATTGAATCAACTTACCACTGTTGGAGGTAGCCTTTTGTTGAATGACAACTATGCCCTAAAAAATATAGATGGATTATCCGGTCTGACCACTGTTGGGAAAGATGTATACATTTCTGACAATAAAGATTTAGCCAGTTTAACAGGCTTGTTTCAATTACAGTCAATGAATGGCCACCTTGGCATTTCGTATAATGATGTATTAACAAGTCTGTCGGGTTTGGATAATATTATGTCAACCGGCATCACCTGGTTATACATCGCTAACGGAGAGCACCTTTCGACTTGTGATGTCAACAGTATTTGCACTTATTTAGCCAACCCGGCTAACCTGGCAGAAATAAGCAACAACGCCACCGGCTGCAACACCAGAAACCAGATCAAAATTGCCTGCAATATGTCCGATGCCGGGTCAGTTTATGCCGGTCGTCAAATTGCAGTTTATCCAAATCCAACGGCTGGAATGATCAGCATCAGCAACTTGGAGACAGGAGAAATTCCCGTTAAAGTGGTCAATAGTTTTGGACAGACAGTAAAAAGCACCTGCATTCAATCCGGCATATTGGATATCTCCGAACTGCCGGATGGGGTGTACTTTGTAGAAATTAGATTGACTGACCATACGGTTTTACAACAAATCATAAAAGGCCTCTAAGCAACGTGTCACAGTAGCCTTTTACCTGATAAATAGTTTTCTGATGACGATCACTAATAATCTCAAAACACTGTACCAAGCAAAAAAAGGCAATATCAAGGAACCCGTAACTGCGAACCAGGACATTCGTTGGCATTTATTTTTTGATGAGTATCTCCTATCTTTTTACAAGACCCTCAGCCGGGGGAAGAGGAATCTTGTGGTTAGGTTAACTCCATCCTTTCACAGGTTTTAAAGTGACAAAGTAGAATTAAGTTAATGACATTGCCCCCCGCGGCAGCGGGAGGAACTCGTTCATGGGAACCTAAATGATGGCTAACTTCAATTTTCGCAAGAGTTACCATTCATAAAATATTCATAATGAATTTATTAACACTTTTGGCAGAAGGTAAAATGGATAAGGCAAAAGGGATTTTCGAAGACATCAGCCAGTCGGAAGTACACCCGCGACGGGCAGCAGCGAAAAAGGCGGCAGTGGGCATAGATCTATGGCAGTCAGCGTATGAATGCCTTTTTAGGGTCAAAACCATTGCAAAGGCTTGGTGACTGGTCATTTTCGATGTATTTGACGCACCAGCCTTTGTTGTTCACGTTAGGCAGTATTATGGCGTATCAAAATTTGGGGAAAGTACAGGAAGGCCCTCCCGGACCACCGCCACCGCCTGGTTTATTGACGGCATGGGTAAGCTGTACAGTTGTTCTGGTGCTGACATTGTTGATTTCAGCCATGACATATCGGTGGGTGGAAGTGCCGGCCAGAAGATGGATTAACAGAAAGGGAACTGCCTCAAATTGACCACTCCCAAGGTTGCTGGTTGCTGGTTACTGTGTTTCAGCGTTATCCGGGTTTTGGTTTCATGGACGGGTTTGAAGGTAATCTCGACGATGGAATCAGGTTGATTCGCTTCAAATTCGGTAGTCCGCCATGCCTGTCGAATGACTTTTCCCGGAACAAGCGCCAGGTTTTTTCCAGAGATATAGCCATCCCACGCGGTGAATAAACCGCCGGTTTCATTGGAGCATTCCGCTTCCCCACCAGTCATTTCTGAATGGCCGTCGCTATCGAGCCAGGCGTCGTAAATGAGCGACGCTGGTGCGTCGAGGACTTCTTCGATCGTGAATTCCATACTAGCAACTATTTTATTGGGTGATGTATTGCTCACAAAGATAGGTTTAAAAAATAATCGCAGTATCACTTACCTTGAGCGCTTTAACTGCAATTAATTAAAAGCAACCATGGCCAATAATATTTTCGGTTGGTTTTCGAAAGAAGACCCGTGCCGGCATTTTTCATCGAATGAGCAATTGTCTGTCGGGCGCTCCCACCGCAACAAGTCTTGTAAAAAAAATGGGAAGCCGCTGATTTGGTAAGGCACTTACTGGCAGGACTTGGCGAGCCGTGTGGACAGATTATCAGGCTGCAACATATTGATGGGATGAGTGACGAAGAAGTTGTCCATCAAAGGCTTCCCAAATATTCGACACCTGATCCCCTCAAAATGAAACGATGCGATGGTATGAAAAAATTAACACAAATAGCTCAACAATGGAAGATTTCAAACAATATGCAGATCCCGGCGCCGATGATGCCGAACGGGATGCGCTCAAGGAGATTCGGCGGGGTTTTGAACAAATTCAATTGGAAAAAAAAGTAGCAGCGGCAGGGGCTGTACTGCAGGGATGGCAACGAAGGCGGAGGATGAAAAATTGGATTGCTCTTATTGCCGGCTTGCTGGTGGCAGGGGCTTTTGTGTTTTGGCTATTGGGCAGAAAAGAAAATAAGCTATCAGTACCGCCGCCAGTGGAAGAGCAGAAAGTTCAAAGTTCTTTGCCTCCTGTAGCCGAACGGCCATTAACCCTCAAAGAAAAAGCAGAAAAACCATTGGTGCGTGGAGTGAGCCCCGATTTAGACCCCGCTTCAGCACGTCTGCTGGAAGATTTACTGGGTGAAACAGTCAACAATCCGGGTGCATTCCTGACTAATTACGACTGGGGAAAATGTATCCAATTGCTGCGGACAGGAAAACCCAACGAGGCGAAAATCCTGATTTTTCAATTGGAAAAACGGGGCGGCACCTCTGCTCAGGAGGCTACCTGGTTGTGGGGTTTAACACTTTTGGCAGCAGGTAAAACAGATAAGGCAAAAGCGATTTTTGAGGACATCAGCCAGTCGGAAGCACACCCGCGACGGACAGCTGCGAAAAAGGCGTTGGTGGGTATGGATAAGTAGCACTGCGCATCGTGGGGGGCACCTTAGGGTGGGTTTATCAAATCCTGCTTATTCCGCGACTTATTGCAGTGGGAGTGGTCCGGCCTCCAACCTAAATCATTCCCGCCAGTGATCTGGATTATTGGCTATCACTGACGCAAATATGAAATTTGATAAAAATTTATATCTTATGAAAAACGCAGGACGTATAAAACAACAGGCTGCGATGTGGGGGGTAATATTATTGACCTGCACATCACTTGCCGCCCAGAAAAACGCTGCAACCGGCGTACCAGAGCGCCGGCTGCCGCTTATCATTTCCGTATTTAACGTGGCCACCTTGCTACCGGGTGCAAGTGGTAATTTTTCGCCCATCCATCCCGGTCTGAGTGCCGGCACAGCATTCCGGTACAACCACAGCACCAAAAATCAATGGTTCCAGACGGCCAAGCTGGCGGTATCTTATCACCAGTATGTTCAAACGAGCGTGCAACTGTTTTCCGAAGTGGGGTATCGCCGCGATATCTGGCGGGGCTTTGGTGCGGAGATGCGGATTGGCGCTGGTTACCTGCATTCCTTTCCGGGTGTCGAAGTTTTTAAGTTCAAGAACGGTGTTTATGAGAAAAAGCCTCGAACAGGGCGGCCGCAGTTGATGGTGACGAGCGCAGTGGGAATCAGTTATATGGTACAGTCTGGTAAGTTCCCGCCGCGATTTTTTGTCGATTACCAATTCTATTTACAAATGCCATTTATCAATCAGTATGTTCCGCTGGTTCCTAATACAGTCGTACATGCAGGTGTGGCTCTTCCATTAGCGATGTAGCAGCCGGACAGCCTCCTGTCACAATATATCTATCATTCAAAAAATAAAATTGCCATGAACAACAAGATTATTTTCATCCTGTTTTTCGCACTGTTCTGGATACCTTTTTCCTGTAAAAAAGTGGATGTTGGCCATAGCGGCAATTGTACCTATATACCAACTCCCAATCACCCGAAAGCCGCTGTTTATCAGGCTGTTCTGGACGAATATACCGACAAAGGTCTTCCGGGTATTGCTGCACTGGTGCGCGACGCTTCAGGTACCTGGACTGGCGCAGCAGGCAAAGCCGACATTTCCGAAAATATCGATATGAAACCCTGTACGGTATCAAAAGCGTGCAGTATTACCAAAACTTTTATCGGGGCGCTCACCTTGCAGTTGGTGGAAGAAGGAAAGTTCGCGCTCGATGATCCAATTTCCAAATGGCTACCCGCGAAAATAATTGATAAGGTGAAAAATGCCCGGGAAAGCACCGTCAGGATGTTGATGAACCACACGACTGGTATCGCAGATGTCATTAACGATAACAATTTTTACTTAGCAGTGCTGAATAATCCCACCCGCAAGTGGACGCCCGAGGAGCTTATACCTTACGTTTATGGGGATGCGCCGGAATTCTCTCCAGCTGGTTCGGATGCCACTTATTCCAATACCAATTTTCTGCTGCTGGTCATGATTATCGAAAAAGCAACCGGACAACCGCACGATAAATTGCTGCGGGAAAAGGTGATTGTGCCGCTCGGGCTCGACAATACCAGTTATTACTGGCACGATGCGCTCCCATTATACACCGCACAGGGTTATTTTGACCTGTACAACAACGGCACTATCCTGAATATGACCAATTACAACACGGGCAGCGGCAATGGCTATGGCGGATTGTATTCCAATGTATATGATTTACAGATTTTTATCGAGGCATTAGTTCGGGAGAAAAAGATGCTCTCAGCACCTATGCTCGCACAGATGCTCACTTTTACTAAAGAGGTGACCGATAGTGACCGGGAAAATGGTCTGGCGATATTCCGTGATTTCCTCGAACTCGGCCCCGACGAATATGCCTACGGTCATCGTGGCCGAGACCTTGGCTACACAGCTGATATGTATTGGTTCCCGGAGAAAGACCGCACGATGGTTTATTTTGTCAACTATGGCACTGATGCCTCGAGTGATTTGAAGGAAGTGTTTAAGGCATTCCGCACGGCGATGGCTAAAACGGTGGTGGCTGATTAAGGAAGCGGGCAATCCCCCAAAATCTTTGTAAAAACCTCAATAATGAAAAATATTTTTGTACTGCCTGTCATTGTAGCTGCTTTGCTGGCTCCCTTTTCCTGTACCAAAGTCGATGTTGATCACACTAGTGATTGTATCAGCTTACCTAGACCCAATCACCCTAAAAGTGCTGTTTATCAGGCAGTTTTGGATAAATATATCAACAAAGGTATGCCGGGCATCTCTGCATTGGTGCGTGATTCTTCAGGTGTATGGGTGGGAGGAGCCGGCCAATCAGACATATATAAAAATATAAATATGAAGCCGTGTACAGTGTCGAAAATATGCAGTATTACCAAAACTTTTATCGGGGCGCTCACCTTGCAACTCGTGGAGGAAGGTAAACTTTCGCTTGATGATCCGCTTTCCAAATGGTTGCCTTCGGAGGTTATCGACAATGTGCGAAATTCCGGGGAAACCACCGTGCAAATGTTGATGAACCAGACTTCCGGTATCGCGGAGGTAAGTGAAGACAATAATTTCTATCTTGCGGTACTCAATAACCCAACCCGGCATTGGGAGGCCAGTGATCTGGTTCAATATGTGTATGGCGATCAGCCCGAGTTCACTACTCCCGGCTCGGAGGCCACTTATACCAACACGAATTTTTTATTGCTGTTGATGGTTATTGAGAATGCCACCGGACAGCGGCACGAAGTATTACTTCAGGAAAAAATACTCGGACCTCTGGGGCTTCAGAATACTGTTTTTTTCGAGCAGTCTTCACTACCGTCCAACACTGCACAAGGGTATTTTGACCTGTATAACGATGGTACGATTCTGAATCTGACCAATTTTAACACTGGCCAGGGAGAGGGGATTGGCGCCCTGTATTCCAATGTCTTTGACCTCCAGATTTTTATTGAGGCACTGGTGCGGGAGAAACGGTTGCTTTCTCCTGCTATGCTCGCTCAAATGCTCACGTTTACAGAAGAGGTGGAAGGTGGCAACAGGGAAAACGGCCTGTCTATATTCCGGGATTTTCTCGACCTGGGGCCCGATGAGTATGCGTACGGTCATCGCGGTCGGGACCTCTGCTACTCGGCCGATATGTTTTGGTTCCCGGAAAAAGACCGCACGATGGTGTATTTTGTCAACTATGGTACTGATGCGAAAAGTGATTTGAGGGCCGTATTTAATGCGTTTCGCACGGAAATGGCTAAAACGGTGGTGGCTGATTGAAATCAAGTAAATACCTGAAATAGTCCCAGTTCCGGTCTACTCTACGCTACGTCGGTGTTCGGTGTTCGATATTCGGTGTTCGATATTCTTTTTTTCCTTACCTTGGCCTTCCCGCAAAATACCGCCAACCTTCAAATTTGTGACTAAAAGGAAAATTAAACCGAACGCTTTTATCCGTTTTTGGAGCAAACTCGGCCCGGGGTTGATCACCGGAGCAAGTGACGACGACCCATCGGGTATTGCCACCTACTCTCAGGCAGGTGCCATGTATGGGCTGGCGACCTTGTGGACGGCATTGGTATCGTATCCGCTGATGGTGGCGGTGCAGGAAATGTGCGCCCGTATCGGTATTGTGACGCGGAGTGGATTGACGGGTGTATTAAAACAACATTACCCCAAGCCGGTGTTGTATGGGATGATCTTGTTCAGCGTGCCGGCTATCATCATCAATATCGGTGCGGATATTCAGGCCATGGGTGCAGTGACCAATATGCTTTTTCCACAGGTTGGACCACATTGGGCGAGTGTTTTTTTTACTATTTTGCTGCTGGTAAGTATTATCTTCTTATCTTATAAACGCTTTGCTGCGATTCTCAAATACCTGTGTTTGTCGCTATTGTTGTACCTCGTTGTGCCTTTTATGGTGACCCTCGACTATCGACAGGTGTTTTTCCACACCTTTATTCCGACGTTTCACTGGGAGAAGAATTACCTCGCGGTGTTGGTGGGCATACTGGGTACCACCATTTCCCCCTATTTGTTTTTCTGGCAAACCAGCATGGAAGTAGAGGAAGTGGGTCAACGCCACAATACTATTGTGGTGGATAAGAAACTGATTAGCAATATGCACCAGGATGTGAATTTTGGGATGTTCCTGACTTGTCTGGTTTTCTTTTTTATCATCCTGACTACAGGGACTGTATTATTCAATGAAGGTATTCACGACATTAATACGGTGCAGGAAGCAGCCGAGGCACTGCGCCCCCTGGCAGGCGACAAAGCTTACTGGCTTTTTGCCCTTGGTGTCATTGGTACAGGCATGCTGGCTATTCCGGTGCTGGCGGGGGCAGTGTCGTACATTTTTGCGGAAACGTTCGGGTGGAAAGAAGGCCTGAATAAAAAATACTACGAAGCCAAAGGTTTTTATGCAGTAATTGCAGCAGCGCTGCTCCTCGGTTTGGCATTCGATTATGCCAGTATCAGTCCTATTGATGCATTGTTGCTGGCGGCTGTTTTATACGGGGTTACTGCGCCTTTTTTGATCGCCATCGTATTGCATATTTCCAACAATCCCACTATTATGGGCTCCTTTGTGAATGGACGTTGGTCCAATTTCTTTGGTGGTGCAGCGTGTTTGATCATGACAGTGGCAGCGGGGATTTTGCTTTGGTTTTTTATGTAGTCTATCGCACCCACAATTTTCGGACGACAATAACCACCAGTCCAAAAACACTGTACCACGCAAAAAACGGCAGTATCATCTCCGGGTACCCTGCGCAAAGCAATACGCAAATAATGAGCAATTGAAATCCCAGTCCCAGAAACGACAACAGGCTCATGAACCATTTGGGAAAGTCCTGTACAAAGCGGGCTTGCTGGTCTAACAACAGCACGAAGGAATCAAAAATGAGATACAGGCATAAAAAAGCACCGTGCAGGATATTCGCCGTCCGCTGACTTTCATAAGGATAGGCCACTGGTCTGCGGTACTCAATAATCCTGCTGGTCTCCTGCTGATTGAGTTGTCTTCTTACAATCACATAATAATAATTGTATACAGAGCATTGAAATTCAATGCCCAAAAAGGCCAGAAGAAAAGTCATTTTAGTTGTATTGCCTGTATACAATAACGTAATAAAAATAATCAGATTAATGATGAAATCAAACACGGAATCGAGGTACCGACCGACCATAGAAGGGTGGTTGGTGATTCTGGCAATCTCGCCGTCTGCGCCGTCAAGTATGTTTTTGAGCATTAAAAAAATAGCTGCCCACACTAATTGGCCTGTATAAATACAATAGGTGCACGCCAGTCCTGCAAAAAGAAACGATACAGTAACCTGCACTGCATTGACTTTGATATTGGAAAGGTGAAGCGCTAAAAAGGAAGCGATCGGGCGGCCGTAATCAGAAAAATCTATGAATTTGTCATCGCCGGAGAGTTTGGGCATTTATGCGTTGCTGCTTCGTCATCTTGAGAACACGTCTGAAAATGAAGATTGGGCCGCAAAGGTAAGATTTGTCCCGTATTTTATGCGGATAAAGCAGGTGAACAAAATTTACCGGATGGAGAATAAAAAAGCGGCTGTCACAGGAAAGATGATTCCTGCAACAGCCGCTTTTCTGTAATCGAATTGGGGAAGCACTATTAAGGAATGTGTTATTATTCACACGTTCCTAAGCCGCTTCCTCTTCCGTAGCGTCTGGCGCTTCTTCTTCGTTTTCTTCAGCTTCCGGCGTTACATCATCTTGGGTGTCATCAGGTTCATCGGTTGCTTCCTCTTCGGTGGCTTCTTCAGTTTCTTCTACAGTGACTTCGTCGCCGTCAAATGCAGATAAGAGGGTTTCTTCTACGTTGTTTTCAACGTTTTCGATGTCGGATATTAACAGTTCGAGTGCCATAATAAGAGAAAAATTTAAAGGTGAAAATGTGATGTGAATTTATCCCTCAAGGTCAGGCAAGACAACCAGTTCGATGTTATGTGTGAATTAAGTTGCGGTTAAATTACTGGTTGAAGTGGGAGCCCATGTCCGGGATTTTTCCTCCTGTAATTGATCGAAACCCGTAGACTTGTTGCGGTGGGAGGCCATCTTTGGCAAATGCACTATGGAAGAGTTCCTGTAAAGTGTATGCAGCGCCATTCGATGTGCGCCTGACGCGTTGTAACCAAACCCCAAATAAGGAAGTCACCACCCCCCTAATCCCCTTCAAAAGGGGGAACTCGATCATGCGAACCAGGACACTTTGTGCTTATTATTGTTGATAAGGCTTACTTGTAAACCTCTTCTTTTTCACCTCTTGGTTACTCAATAAAAAAGGTAAACGGAGATCTGAGTAAATCGGTCGTTCTTCAGAGGCCAGGGAGTCAGCTCCCCGATTTTGTCACACACTCCATTTGTTTTTAAAGTGACAAAGTAGAATTAAGTCAATGACATTCGGAGTAGGGATAGGCAATACAAAAAAATGGTCACTAACGCTTTCGCGTCAGTGACCATTTCTATTATTATTATTATTGTATAACCTATTGCTTCACAAACCGTACTGGTTCCGCAACAGTAGTGCCATTGATCATGTTCACCGTATAAGTACCGGCGCTGAGTTGGCTCAATTCGATACTGATAGCGTTGATGCCTTTTTGAACATTGGCGAATTGTTGTTTCACCAACCGTCCGGTGAAATCCACGATTTGTACCGTTACCGTTCCTTCTTCCGATGCACTCAACTGTACATTCAGTACGTCGGTAGCCGGGTTAGGGAACACCGAAACAATACCCGCCTGGTCTCCTTTGCGGATCAAAGCAATCACGCCGGAGGTTTGCTCCCGGCCATCCAGATCCACAGACCGCAGGCGATAAAAACCTTTCGCTAATGGCGACCGGTCTTCGATCGAATACTGCTGATCAGTTGCTGCATCGCCCTGACTGGCTTTTTCGCCTACTGTTGTCCAGCCATCAAAACCATTCGCTGAGCGTTCGATAACGTGCCATTGCAGGTTTTTCTCCGACGCAGTGGTCCAATAAAGCATATTGGAGATATCGAGGGTTTTGCCGGTGAAGGATTTGAGTTCGATGGGGAGGGCGACTAATGTTCCGCCGATGGCGAAGTCAGAAAACGTAGTACATCCAGTCCTTGTAATAGCAGTCAAAACGGTTGGTGCTGTTGGCGTACCATCTGCTCCTGCAACCCAACTGCCATTTGTTGGACGCTTGATCAGGCGGAGGTTAGGGATATCTCCCGCTGCGATAGCACCTGTAAGCCGTTTAGTAAATCCGTTGGCATTACATTGTACAGAGTAAACACCACCAGCTGTCATATTTAAAGGAAGGATGCCGCTTGCTGCATAGCTTACATTCCAGAAACCTGTTGATGAAGTGGTTTCAATATTGATGCCACCATCAGTGTATGGAGCAGCCGGAACACCTGGGTCGGATATTTTATATTCGCCGGATAATGGCCCGAGAGTGCTCGGTACAGTTGTGACAGCGACATTGATCGGGCGATAATTTGTGCCATCGCCTACAGGGAATAAGCCCCTTTGATCGGAGACAAGCCAGGTAGCACTGCCAACTGTGCGATAAATCGGCCCTACAATATGACTTGTAGTACTACCACCACTTATAGTACCTGTTCCAATGGTGTTCAAACCACCGGCAGGTAACAGGCCTGTTCCAACTGCCAAATAATTAGTCGCATCAGTAAAGATTTTACCAGACGTGAGTGTTAGCGTGTTGCCAACGGAAAGGGGTACTTGAAGTGTTGTACCTGCACCATTTAGCATTGTAACTGAATTGATGCTTGCGGTTGCAGATGCAGTTGATATATTGTTTCTCCAGATACCACTACCAGAAATAGTTTGTGCAATATTGGCTACCGGAGGAGTACCTACTTGTCTTCCTCCAAGGAATAAAATTCCTGAGCTTGCAGATGTAATACTTATGGTGCCATTATTAATGATATTTCCGTATACTCCTATCCCAGAAGAAGATGACGATCGCACTTCGCAACCTGCATTTACAGTTAGGCTCCCAAATATATCAGCAGCATTGGTTGTTACACCACTTCCGGCTAAAAAGCGAGTTGCGCCATTGCCTGCATTTACAATAACAGGGCCCAGTGGCACATTTTTTCCTCCAAGATAAGTGTCAAAAATAAATCCACTAGGGTTACCTGCTGTAGTTGATACCCCATCACCAAACTGAATAGTTGTACCGGCGAGAGATGCCGTTCCAACATTCGAGGAAGAGAAGCTCATGCCTACTGCTCGGCCTCCAGTAGGAGAATTAGTGGCATGGGGGTCGACAATGATGATCGTACCACCTGTTCCGTTCACAACGGTAGACGCTGTGCTACTACCAAAAGTCAATAAATTCGTGCCTAAAGCCACTGAAGCGGCACCATTGCCGTCAATAGTCATTGTCCCGGCAGACATGTTAAATGTTCCGCCGGTTCCGATACTGACATTACCATTTACATTAACAGTAGCTCCAGAGAATGTGGTGGTGCCGCCGATAGAGGATAATGTCCTGCTGTAACCACCCGTCGGACCTAAATTTATAGTACCACCAGAGGCAATTAACGAAGCGCCAGCCGTAACTAGGATATTACTGGTAGTAACATTTGCAATTAACCCCGTACCCACATTCAGCGTGCCCGCAGATACATTGAGTATACCTCCACTACTAAAAGTGACATTTCCAGTGGTCACAGCAGGAGTAGTACTGGATGTTCCTACATTGAGCGTGCCACCACTGACTGCCACAGTGCCATTGATGACTAAATTTTGAGTGCCTGTACCGGCACCACCAATAGTAACTGTATTGGCCGCTACGGTAAATGTTTTGGTAGCTGCTACAGTAAAAGTGGACTGCACATTTACATTCACATCCAAAGTTACATTGTGGTTGATATTGATAGTGGCCGTTGTACCGTTGGGTGGCACTCCACAAGACCATGTCGCAGGATTACTCCAGTTGCCGTTAGCAGTCGTGGTATAAGATGCCAATGCCGTAACTGTTCTGTTGCTTGCCGGGTCAGGTGTAGTAGGGGTGTAAGAGCCTCCAGTTATAGTCAGGCCATTGGCCACCATAGAAGCGTCGATATTGGGTCCAGCTGCCGCGCATGCCAAATCATATACCAGCCAAAAATAGTTGTTGGTATTGGCGACTCCTCCTGTTAATGCCTGGGAGCCAGTAAAGGTCATCGCACCACTTGGGTTCACCACGGTAGCACCAAACTGTGTGCCTGATGGTGTACCATCTGTCCACGTAGAGGTGGTTCCGGTATAGTAAACACGTGCATTGGTAAGATCCGCGGGGATACTGGTTCCGGGCGTACCTGCTGTGCTGAAATCTAACTGCGTAACAGTCAATGGATTAAGCAAGTTAATAGTCACAACGTTTAGTTGCAAAATCTTCTGATATGTCGAGCCTGCACCTACAGTTCCGGTCTGTTGTGTGATAGCAGATGAAACATAAGTCATTGGCTGCGGGTCGATGATACAGATATTGAAGGTAGCGGCATCTTCTGTACTCCCGTTAGTATAAACGCGTAGATAATAAGTGGTAGCTGCAGTTAGCCCTGTAATTGTTGCTTGACCCGCCCCTGCGGTTAATGTAACACTTGTACAGTTGGCACTAACGCCACCACAAGCAGTATAAGTATTGAAGGAAATGGCAGTAACTGCCGGGCCGAATGCTGCCATTACATTTTCAAAACGAATGGTTTGGCTTGTTATACCTGCGCCTGTTGTAAATTGAAACCAAACATCATCCGCCGCAAAAGTTCCGGTTGGCGTGCAATCGGTATTCGACTGCGTTGCTCCCACTGTAGTGGCTGATACTGGCGAAGAACATGCAGCGGCAAAGGACTGTGGCGTCAGCACAACAGGAGTGCCATTTACACCAGAGCAGTTATCATTGGCAAGGGGTGTTGTTTGGTTGACACAAATGCCTCCAATATTACGATCTCCTGACGTTCCTCCGTATTCCCAAAAACGGATATAGTAAGTCCCTGCTGTTAAGAATTTACGGATTTGAGGCATATTACCTGCGGCATCATCATCATCGCATTCAACAAGGGCTAAAGCGCCACAAGTTCCGGAGTATAGCGCCATACCACCGTCCGTAATTGCTCCTGTTCCTGTTCCTGCAGTGGTATTTATGAATACCGAAGCATCAGTTGCCAAGGTAAAAGAAAACCATACGTCGGGGGTGGTCCCTGCGGTATAACTTGCACATCCTGGTGCCGGTACTCCAGCACTTGCAGTTGCACTGGCCCAACTAAGCGCTGTTGCGGTACATGGCCATCCGCTACTTGTTGTCAATACAGAAGCACCACTACAGTCATCATTAGCAGGCGGCGGCGGCGGATCAATCACACAAATATTAAACGTAGCGCTATTAGATACACCGGTCGTCCATACGCGAAGGAAATAAGTGACCCCGGCTGTCAGCCCGGTCAGTGTGCCTTGTACATTGCCGCTCACCAGCGTCAATGCAGTATTGCAGTTGGTATTGGTGCCACCGCAAGTGGTGTAAAGATCCATTCCCATTGCCGTTACTGTACCTGAAGCGGTAACCACATTTTCAAAACGTACGATTTCTGAAGTGGCATTAGCCGTAAAAGTAAACCAAACGTCATCGTTCGTAGCAGTGGTGCTACAGTTAGTATTTGATTGTGTTGCGCCAACTGTAGTAGCAGCGACAGGCGAACTACAGGACGCGGCATTTGGCTGTGGCGTTAAAGAAACAGGCGTGCCATTTGTGCCCGTGCAGTTGTCATTGGCTGGTGGCGCAACGGAGGTGGTAAAACAAAAAGCACTACAACTGGCAGGTGCAATACCCGCGCAATCCTTCGGTATTACTGTCCATCTGTACTGTGTTGATGGACTAAGACTGGACACAAAGGTATAAGAGGTGGTAGAAACAGTAGCAATCAAGGTACTGGGTGTAGCAGAACAAGTTGGATCAGCATCAAGATAAACATCGTAACTCACTGCATTGGTGGCCGCGGCCCAACTTAAGGTAGGTAAAATAGAAACACCAGTAGCTAAGTTCGCAGGACTACTCAATGTCGGACATGCCGGGGCTCCGGGGCCAGCACAACTGGTGCAGCGCAGGCCGTAGTAATGGCAATATGTTCCCGACGATCCGCAAACAGAACTCGCATAGGTATTCATCTGAGCGCGTACTTCTGTCGTAGTTGCGACAAAAGTAATATTGATAAGGTTATTAACAAGGCTGGATTGGAAGGTCAATACAGCGCCTGTTCCATCAAATAATGTTAACATATGCGCTCCGGCTGTAACAGCGGTAGTACCAGCGGTAGTACCAATTACGTTGGTGCCTATTTCGTAGGTTTGTCCAGGCGTTAGCCCGGTAAACTTTGCATATTCATTGTTGTAATGGCAAGCAGGTGAGGCTGATACGGTCGTACAGGTTGTGCCTGCAACACCACTACCGTATAAAGTTCCTTGGGTACATTGAGCGCTTGACTGCCCAAGCCCAACCGATAACAGGAAAAAA
>JBILHQ010000317.1:0-5152 GCA_044350415.1 Saprospiraceae bacterium
GAGCAAAAGTGAGTAGGAGTTTTTTATTATTATCAAGTTGATAATCCATCATGATGGTTTTAATGGCATTGATCAAATGAGTGATATGCACATCGATTGGATTTGCGATAGTTCCTCCACTAACGGATAGAGAGCTTCCCTCCAGATCAATATCAATACCATCAAAACCATAATAGCTGATCAATCCATTAAGCGAACTAACAAAAACATCTCTTTCTGTGGTATTATCTAATTTGATGGGAGCAGTTGCCCCCCCAATACTGAGCAAAACTTTTCGCCCCTGGCTTTGGAGACTTTGAACTTGAGCAATAAAAGTATTTGGCGAAACTGCTGAAGGGGTAAAGCCAATTTCGTAATCCGTGCCATTAATTGGAATACCAAAAGATATATTAACCACATTATATCTGGAGTCTACCTGGTCTAATTCAATGTAAGGGGCTTCAGGTATATCCCAATTTTGCCAGTATCCAACCAATGCTGGCGAAGGGAGTTGGGCAGATACGTTCCATGACATCCCTATTAAAATTACTAGGGTAAAAAAACGGAGGCAAGAACTACTTTTTTTCATATTATAAAATATTTTTTTACAAACGCTTATTTAGCCACGTACGAGACTTATTGCGGTGGGAGCGCCTGGTGGCCTAGACACTAAGTGCCTAGTGCCGCATCCACCGAATAGCCTGTGAATGGACGGCCATATTTTCCGTTCATCTGCGTTCTTCGTCGGTTAAAATGTCCCGCATTAAGCCCTCCTCAAGCCTTGATGAACAAAAAATCTATCGCGCCAATTCACAGGCTATTCGGTGGATGCGGCACTAGAAAGTGGCGGATATTGTTATAACTGCTCTATATCAGCAATCGGGAGCCCCGTAATTTCTGTTATCAGATTTGTTGCCATACCTTTTAATTTCATTTGACGTGCAATTTCAAGGATTCGCTCATCTTTGCCTTCTGCTTTGCCCTCCTCAAAAGAAGTATCCACGACATTTTTCAAATCCCGGTAATACTTTAAACTCTCCTCGTATTTATTTTTTTCATCTGGTGTAAATTTAGCAATCTCGGCAGCCTCAAACAGTTGCTGAAATATCCTATCCTGTAGTGTCTGAGGACGATTTTGAAGATAAGGCAATTGTTGCAGTACAAACATCCACTTGTCGAAGTTGCTTTTTAAGTCTCTTTCTACTTTACTAAAATTGGGCATTTCCAGATAGATGTAGGTCAATTTATCGTAAAACACCCGGCACTTTTGATCTTTCAATTGCACCTCGTGGCGTACTTCTTGTGCTGCTGCGTCTTCTGAAAAGGTGAAATCAAGAATACCCACGATGTACACAGCGGCCAATTGGTAGTTCCAGTCGCCTTTTTTGGCCTGCTCTTGAATGGGGAATGAAGAGTAGTACACGCTTCGGTCCTTGAAAAAATTCTGCTTGGCTTTCTGCAGCTCTACGATGAAACGTTCGTCGTTTTCGCCGATGCAGTACAGGTCGAAGATGGCTTTGCGGTCAGCTTCGGTGTTGCCGAGCTGCTCTGTGCGTGCATAACTGAGGTCTTTTATTTTGTGTTTTACTGGTAACACCTGGTTCCAAAAATCAATTAGCAAGTCCTTATGCGACTCAGAGCCGAACAGTTTTTTGAACCCGAAATCAGTAAGTGGGTTGATATATTTATCCTGGAGTGCCATGATTGGTCAATTTAGAGCAAAATTACGGAATTAGAAGATGAAATAGAGCGTTTTAGCAACCAAGTATTTGTATTTTTCCTATTTCAGGTTGAAACTAACCTACTACTGCGTACCAGCCAGCCCAGTTGCATCTCCTCCCCTATCAACGCTAACTACCCCTTAAAAATACCGCATCGGATCTTCTCCCGACATCCGGAAACCTTCATTGCATCCATCCATCACCGCCAAATCCACGGAAGAAATCTCAAAATCAAAAACATCAAAATTCTCCTGTAGCCGCACGGGCGACGACGACTTGGGAATGGTCGACAGTCCGTGGTCAAGCGCCCATCGCAACAGCATTTGCGCGGGTGATTTACCGTATTTTTGGGCCATCGCCACCAATTTCGGATCATTGAACCGCTGTCCGCGCAATAATGGCGACCAGCATTGCAGCAGGATATTCTTCGCCCGGCATGCTTCCAGCAGGGCCTGGTCGAACAGATAAGGCGTAAACTCGCATTGGTTCACCGCCGGGATGACCTCCGCGTATTGGTCCATTTCTGTTAAAAAAGGCGGCAGGAAGTTACAAACACCTATCGCCCGCACCCGCCCGTCGGCATACAGCCGTTCGAGGGCGCGCCAGGTATCCTGTCTTTTGCCTTTGATCGGCCAGTGCACCAAGTACAGGTCCACAAAATCCAATTGCAGCAACTTACAGCTCTGGTCGTAAGCGCGTAGCGTACTGTCATAGCCCTGATCGGCATTGTTCACTTTGGTGGTGACGAACAATTCGGCCCTCGGAATACCCGCGGCGGCGATCCCCTCCCCTACTTCCTTTTCATTGCCATACATGGCTGCGGTGTCTATCAGGCGATACCCGATCGACAGCGCCGTTTCGACCGTTCGCTGGGCCTCTTCGTTCCAGATATCCCAGCAACCCAGGCCTAAAAGTGGCATTTCTATCCCGTTATTTAATTTTTTTGATAATGGATGCATCGTTAAAAATTAGTCCCAAGTTAGTTAGTTAGTTCCAGGTCCGTGGCGTGTTCCCCGAGCGGGGCGTCTTTAGGTTATCCTGCCCAGAACAGGTATTTGCGGCCCAGCTTCGTGTCCGGGACCTGTTACTTTTTCGCCTTTTTCGGCGAAAATAGTGACAGGTCCAACATAATGCCCCAAACAAAATCCGTCCTGGAATTCATTTTTTGCCCTGAGCGCGAACGGTCACCCTTTCCGCTGAAAAAGCGGAAAGGTAACATTTTGCTGTTGACATGAGGGAATATTGACATTAATACGTCCTTTTGGTGAGGGCTGTTTTCAGCCGGCCTTAGCCAAATCCCGGTATTTTGGTCATCGGAGACGGATGAACAGACCTGGGACTAAAACAACTCTAATCCCAGCAACTTTTTCCCCAGGTCGCTCAATTCCGCTGTAGCATATTTCGTTTGCTCCCAATTGCGCGGGTCGCCCGGGAACGCATATCCTTGTGGAGCGATGCGGTCGCGCCAGGAATTGACCCGCCAGGTACGCAGCGCTTCGTCGTCCTCCTGTGCGGGCATCATGGAAACATATTGTGCGATGCGGACTTTGTCTTTGGTGAGGTTGGGCCGGATCCCGTGGGCCAGGGTACTGTTAAAAATCAACAGGTCGCCTGCTTCCATTTTCACTTTTACGAGTTCGAACCCGGTGATATCGGGTTTAAAATGGTCGCGGTCGTCGGGCTGGGTGAGTTTCCAGGTATCGTAGGTGCGGAAGAGTTCGGGCAGGCACTGGAATCCGCCCATATTTTCGTCGTCCTGATCGGCCAGCGCCAATACGCCCTGAACATTTTGCGGACGGGTTTCGGGGTCATAATCCCAGTGAATAAAACCTTTGAAGGGAAAATCGGGGCGCACCGGAAAGTTCAGGTTGGCGCGGTCGATGGTTACCCACAGTTTTTCGGTGCCCCACACGTCGGCGAAGGCATCGTAGAGGCGCGGATATTGGCGGTTATTCCACAGCATCTGGTGGTTGTACACTTCCACCATACCGCTGTTGGTGAGTTCTTTCATCTGGATTTCAGCGCGGGGCGGGGCGTACCAGGTATCCGGATTATTGGGGTCTTTTTCTTCGAATTCCCAAAGGAATGCTGCGGTAGCCAATGCCTGTTCGCGCGGAACGGCGTTTTTGATCACAATATACCCATTGTGCCGCCAGAAGGCCCAATCAGCCTCACTCATCACCCGCAGTGGTTGTCCGTTGCTGCGGTCGTTGAGGCTGATGGAACTACTTTTGGCAGTAGATGGATTGCCGGGAATGTCTTTGTGCGCCTGGTTGGGCTGCATGGTGGGCGTCATCGTGGGCGCCATGGTGTCCTGTGCCATATCTGATAATTGATGTGTAGATATTAATAGTGCAAAAGTCCCCTCATTGCCAATGCCCTGCTACCACTGGAATCACATTTTTTTGCACTGTGTTGATATTTTTCCATTATATTTGTTTTTATTTTGCAAAATCAATCAAAAAAATGATCCGTATTCGCCGGGAAAATATCCAGCCCAATCCCAACAGTTCTTTCCGGATTTTGGTCACGCCACACCTGGAAGAGGTTTTTCTATGGCATTATCACCCGGAATACGAACTGGTGTATATTGAAGGGACCGATGGCAACCGGCATATCGGCGAGCATTTGGAACGGTACGAAGGGAGCGATCTGGCGTTTATCCGGCCGAATATACCGCACCTGAATTTTGATTATGGAGCCAGTCGAAAGCATACCAAAATTGTGGTGCAATTGCGCGAAGATTTTATGGGTGCTGATTTTTTAAATAAGCCTGAGCTGATGGGCATCCGGCAATTGTTTGACCAGCCCGAAGGCGCGATGTACTTTACCGGCGATACGAAAGCACTGATCGGCGAACGGCTGAAAAAACTACCGGAAGCCAGTCATTTTGAGCAGTTCATCATACTCCTGGAGGCTTTTCAAATTCTGTCTGCTACTGCCGAACAGGTGCCCATACAGGCGAAACCCATTGAAAATCAACAGGATTTCCGCGACCAGCAACGCCTGAAAAAAGTACAGCAACACGTGGCTGAACATTTCAGTGATCCGATTGCCATGGACACGATCGTGGGGCTTACCGGACTGAGTACGGCTGCTTTTTGTCGCTATTTTAAGAAAAATACGGGACAAACTTTTACCGAATACCTGACGGAATACCGAATAGGACAAGCCCGGAATATGCTGCTGACGAATAGTACTGTTACAGATGCGTGTTTCGGGAGCGGCTTTGAAAATTTGTCCTATTTTAACCGGACATTTAAACGGTTGACAGGAGAAAATCCACTGGCATTTAAGAAGCGGTGGCGGTCCTAGTGGTCGGGGCACTAGTGCCGCATCCACCGAATAGCCTGTGAATTGGCGCGATAGATTTTTTGTTCATCAAGGCTTGAGGAGGGCTTAATGCGGGACATTTTAACCGACGAAGAACGCAGATGAACGGAAAATATGGC
>JBILHQ010000147.1:0-16055 GCA_044350415.1 Saprospiraceae bacterium
TCGATCTGTTCAAACAACAACGTCGGTGGTCTGCTTCTTTTCTTCCGGTGGTAGGTTTTCTGGTAGGTGTGTTTATTTGGCAAACAGTAATGTCTCTTGATCCCCATTGGTACAGCACCATGTTTTCTTGGTACTCCATGATTTCAATGTTGTTGGGTGCTATTTCGATGGCGGTAATGTTGATCATTTACTTGAAATCGAAAGGTTATATGGAATATGTAACCCGCGATCACATGCATGATGTGGGTAAGTTCCTGTTTGGTATCAGCGTATTCTGGACTTATTTATGGTTTGACCAGTTCATGTTGATCTGGTACTCTAATAACGGTGAAGAAACGATTTACTTCAAAGAGCGGATGCTTCACTATCCAGTTCTTTTTTGGGGGATTTTGTTGCTGAATTTCATTACGCCGTTCCTGATATTAATGCGGAATGACACGAAACGTAAATATGGAATCATGTTTTTTGTAGCGGCAGTTGTCTTTTTTGGTCACTGGCTCGATTTCTTCTACATGATTAAGCCTGGTGCGCGCATTGCTGCACACGAAGCAATGGAAGCGCAGGGTGAACATACTACGATGCATGAAGCGGCTCCAATGCTTGAACATCAAGTGGCTGCGCATACAGAGGAAGCTGCTCCCGCTGTAGCTGGGGCTGAATCCCCAAAAGAGGAAGTTGTTGCGCATGGAGAAGGTGAAAAGGCTGCAGATCATGCAACCGTTCCTGCCGAAGGGGCACCTGAAGCGGCAGTAACGCATACAGAACATACAGCGGGTGCTGCCGAACATGGTGATGGGCACGGACATGCTGCCGTTGATGAAAGCAAGTCGTTCAAATTGGGATACTCTTTCCCGGGGCTGGAGGAACTCGGAATTATGTTGGGATTCCTTTCCCTTTTCCTTTTTGTGTTCTTTAGCCACTTAGAAAAGGCTTCTTTGATTCCATGGCGTGATCCGTATCTTGAAGAAAGTTTGCACCATGAAACCGGTGCGCTTATTGATACAGAACAGGAAGAAAGCATGGCTCATGACCACCACTAGTCTGGAAGTATTCTAATTAAGAAATTTCACCTTGACCAAAAGAACTTCTCCTTATTTTAGGAGTTTAACAGAACAAACATTTTAACAGTAATGACTGCTATTATAATTCTTCTTTGTGTCGCCTTGATTTCAATCGTTCTTGTACAGATTGGAAAGGTAACCGAATTGACTGCTCAAATAAAAGGTGAGCGTGAAGTACTGAAAGACAACAGTAAATGGAATGGCTGGATAAGCCTGGTCTTTATGGTGGTTTTTCTGATTGCTGTGGTTGTATCTGCGTACAGCTATCGTAATGTGATGTTTGGTTATGGACCGCTGAAATCGGCCTCTGCCCATGGTGATACATTGGATAGCCTGTTCAACGTTACCCTGTTTTTTACAGGTATCGTTTTCATTCTTACCCACATTGCTTTATTTTGGTTTGCTTATAAATTTCGGTATAAGGAAGGCCGCAAAGCACAGTTTATTTCCCATGATAACCGTTTGGAAGTCTGGTGGACAGTAATTCCTGCTGTTGTAATGGCAATACTTGTTGTTCGTGGACTCAATGCCTGGAACACTGTAATGGCTGATGTTAAGGAGGGTGAAGATTTCACTGAAATTGAAGCCACTGCTCAACAGTTTAACTGGAGTATCCGTTACCCGGGTGCTGATGGTAAAATCGGTGCGCGTGACTATAAATTGACAACTGGGAATAACCAATTAGGCCAGGATTTTAAGGACTCTAAAAACTGGGATGATATCATTCCTGGTCAGGAACTATATCTTCCTGTCGGTAAAAAAGTACGTGTCCGTATTATTGCAAAGGACGTATTGCACAACTTTTTTCTCCCCCACTTTCGGGTGAAAATGGATGCAGTTCCTGGGATGCCGACTTATTTTGTGTTTACTCCTACTAAGACGACCAATGATTTCCGTCAGGAACTGCGTAAATATCCTGAATATAATGAGCCTTATGATCCAGCGGACCCAAGCGGGCCAAAGCGTTGGGAGAAATTTGAATATGAATTGGCTTGTGCTGAACTTTGTGGAAAAGGACACTACTCGATGCGCCGCATTTTTCGGGTGGTTAGCCAGGAAGAATATAATGCCTGGGAAAAAACGCAGGAATCTTTTTATCTGAACCAAATCCATAATAAGGATGGTAAAGAGAAAGATGATCCGTTCTGGGATCAAACGCTTCCAGTACAGGCCTTAGCCATCGAAAAGCAACTGACCGACGATGTTAAAACGGCTGCTGAATCGGAAAATCCTGCGGCAAAAGCTATTCGCCTGGATAATATTCACTTCACTACAGGTTCTGCGGAGTTAACTGCTGACAGCAAATATGAGCTTGACGCTTTGGTGAATGTCCTAGGAAAATATCCGACATTGAATATTGGTATAAATGGTCATACTGATAATGTCGGTGAGCCTGCTTCCAATTTGGAATTGTCTAAACAGCGCGCTGCTGCTGTAGCGGCTTATTTGTCAAACCGTGGTGTAGCGGCTGCCCGCTTGCGTCCTTCAGGTTTGGGAGATACTACTCCTGCTGATTCCAATGAGACGGAAAAAGGCCGGAGGAAAAACCGCCGGGTGGAAGTAAGTGTTTTGAATAAGCTGGCACCTTCTATTTAAAAATTATAACGATAAATATACCTGACCCTTTTTTTTTTAGGTAAACTAATATACTTCAGATATGGAACATACAGTAAATACTGTTGAAACACTGGAAGAAAAACTCACCCACGAATTGGGCTTTGATGATCATTTTCATGAGCATCATCATGGTGATAAGTTTCAATCAAACTTTCTGACCCATTACATTTTTTCTACGGATCACAAGATGATTGCCCGCCAATTCCTGATAACAGGAATATTCTGGGCATTTATTGGAGCCGCGATGTCAATCATTTTCCGTCTTCAATTGGGTTTTCCGGAGGCAGATATGGCTTGGATAAAACCGCTTTTGGGTAAATGGATTACGGTAAATGAAGCGGGGATTGGCAAATTGGATCCGGAATTTTATTATGCGTTGGTAACGATGCACGGTACTATTCTTGTATTTTTTGTACTTACCGCCGGTTTGAGTGGTACTTTCTCTAACCTATTGATTCCATTGCAGATAGGTGCCCGTGATATGGCATCTCCTCTGTTAAATGCATTCTCTTATTGGGCCTTTTTCCTGGCAGGTGTGGTGATGTTTATTTCCCTGTTTCTCAGCACGGGGCCATTTTCTGGTGGCTGGACAGCCTATCCACCTTTGAGTGCCTTACCGCAAGCCTCAGATGGTTCCGCATCGGGAATGACACTTTGGATTGTGGCTATGTCATTATTCGTTGTTTCAGCCCTTTTAGGGGGGATCAACTACATCACGACCGTTCTGAACCTCCGCACAAAAGGTATGAATCTTTGGCGGATGCCGATGACAATCTGGGCATTTTTGGTCACTGCTATATTGGGCGTACTGTCATTCCCTGTTTTGTTCTCCGGCCTTTTGTTGCTGATGTTCGACCGCAGTATGGGTACCTCTTTCTATCTGAGCGAGATTGTGGTGGGTGGTCAGGTACTTGATCGGATTGGTGGTAGCCCTATCCTTTTCCAGCATTTATTCTGGTTCCTTGGACACCCGGAAGTTTATATCATCATTCTCCCTTCAATGGGTATTGTATCCGAAGTACTTTCGGTCAATGCGCGTAAACCTATTTTCGGTTACCGGGCGATGATTTATTCGATTTTGGCCATTGGTTTTCTTTCCTTTATCGTGTGGGCACACCACATGTTTATGTCAGGGGTGAATCCGTTTATCAGTAATTTCTTTGTTGTATTCACGCTGATCATTGCCGTACCTTCAGCAGTTAAGGTATTTAACTGGATTTCAACTATATATGGTGCCAACTTCCGCTTTAACTCAGCGAGTTTGTTTGCTGTTGGTTTTGTATCCATGTTTATTTCGGGTGGTCTTACAGGTATTTTTCTGGGCAACTCTGCAATTGATATTCAACTTCACGATACCTATTTCATCGTAGCACACTTCCACATTGTAATGGGTATTGCAGGGTTTTTCGGGATGTTTGCCGGAATATACCACTGGTTCCCCAAAATGTTCGGTCGTTTTATGAATGATACCTTGGGTAAAGTCCATTTTTGGGGTACTATCATAGGGGCATACGCTATTTTCTGGCCAATGCACTATACGGGAATGGCAGGAGTGCCACGTCGTTATTATGATGGAGGAGCTTCTTTCGATGCGTTCAAGCACTTCACCGATTTGAACAAATTTATCACTATAGCAGCGATTGTTGTATTTTCACTTCAGGTGCTTTTCATCATTAATTTCTTTTACTCTATCTTTAGTGGTAAAAAATTAACAGTTAAGAACCCATGGGGAGCGAATACATTAGAATGGACTACACCAATTGAGACCGGCCATGGCAACTGGCCTGGTAATATTCCAACAGTTCAACGTTGGCCTTATGACTATGGTAAAGATGGTGAAGAGTTTATCCCGCAGTATGTTCCACTGAAGGCAGGGGAGCATGATCATGGTGGGCATTAAATGATAACACTCACTAATCATAAAATTAAACGTTCATTCTCAATATCAGCATGGCGCGTAACGAGGTAACAGCCACAACAGCAGTAAAAGGATCATTCAGACAGGGTATTAAGGATTTTGGCCTTCTGGTGAAATTCCGTTTGACATTGTTGGTTTTGTTTTCTGCTGTAATGTCTTATTTCATTGTGGCAGGGGCATCTTTCAACTGGATTGGGGTTGCATTGCTTGCTGCAGGTGGTTTTTTTGTAACAGGTGCCGCTAATACACTGAATCAAGTTCTGGAACGGGATTTTGACAGGTTGATGCAAAGGACAGAGAACAGGCCTTTAGCATCAGGCAGGATGACTGTTTCAACAGCAGTATTGATTGCTGGTATTATGGCTCTGTTTGGTATTTCCTGTCTTTCGGTATTCAATCCTTTGGCAGGTTTCCTTGGGACTCTTTCCCTGATCAGTTATGCATTTGTGTATACGCCGATGAAACGGTTTACACCTATTGCAGTGTGGGTTGGTGCCATTCCGGGAGCATTGCCAAATGTAATTGGTTGTGTCGCATTCGAACAAGGTATTAGTTTATATGCGATTATGTTATTTATGATCCAATTTTTGTGGCAGTTTCCGCATTTTTGGGCAGTGGCATGGTTAGCCGACGAGGATTATAAAAGAGCTGGCTTTTCCCTCTTGCCATCCGCCAGCGGGGAAAAAGATAGCACAGTGGGTAGTATTTCTGCTGTTTTTTGCCTTGCATTAGTGGCTTTAGTCATTGGATCATGGTGGATAGGTCTTATTGGAGGAATAGCAATGGTCATTTTAGCCATGCTTAATTTATACTGGACTTATGCATGCTGGCAATTAAAGAACGAATGTAGCAGGGAAGCGGCAAGGAAACAAATGTTCATTTCATTTTTTCATTTGCCAATTACACTAATCGTATTGTTATTAGATAAAATATAAATGGGAACTGTGGTAACAAGTCAATACAGCCGGAATAAAATTCATCCACTTAAGCTCACACTTTGGGTGGGAATAGCCAGCATTATTATGATGTTCGCAGCTTTTACCAGTGCATTTGTAGTGCGGCGCTCTGCAGGAAACTGGTATGAATTTAAGTTACCGGATATTTTCTTTTTGAATACCTTAGTTTTGGTGGTGAGTAGTGTGGCATTACATTTGTCTTACATGGCATTCCTCAAGGGTAACGAAAAGCGGTTTAAAAGTTTATTGTTGGTAACTTTTGTATTGGGCATTGCGTTTGTAGTTTTGCAGTATAAAGGTTGGGAGGCAATGAATGCAATGGGAGCAACATTTACAGTAAACCCATCGAGTTCATTTATATATTTAATTTCAGGCGTTCATGCGGCCCACGTTTTGGGAGGAATAGCAGCTTTGACGGTGGCAATTGTTTTTGCATTTGCTCTTCCTTTCAAACCCACTCCGCGCCGGCAACTTCGACTTGAATTAGTAGTTCAATATTGGCATTTTGTTGATATTCTTTGGATTTATTTGATTATTTTCTTCGCCATTAACCTATAATTGGTTTTGGCTACCTAGAACTAACATCTATAGTATAATAACAATGGCAGATACTTCTGTAGCACACGCACACGACACTCACGGGCACGACACCGATAATTCCGCCGATTGGGGTGGGGGTAAAGAACCGTTCAAAGCCAGTTATGGCAAATTGATGATGTGGTACTTTCTCGTATCAGATGCATTCACATTTGCAGGGTTCCTGATTTCTTATGGCGCGTTGCGCTTTAGTATGCCTACATGGCCGGAACCTGACTGGGTATTTGCGTCTCTTCCTTTTTTAAGTGGCCACTTTCCCCTGATATTTGTGACCTTTATGACTTTCGTGCTGATTTTTAGTTCGGTCACGATGGTTCGCGCCGTACAGGAAGGGCATCGTGAAAACCAACGGGGTGTCGTATACTGGATGGTTATGACGGTTGTTGGAGGTGCCATCTTCTTGGGTAGTCAGGCTTATGAATGGACTACTTTGATTGCAGGAGAAGATATGACCATTCGCCAGAATCCATTTGGAAGGCATTTATATGATGGTATTTACCTGAATGCTGATGGTAAAGAGGCTACTTATCCTGATGGTACTCCTGTGACTTTTGCAAAGGGTGAAAACTATACGATGCACCATGTGACCCGTGACCCGGCAACGAATGAACTAAAGGCGGAAGGCTTATTGTATAAAGATAAAAATAAAGAAATCGTTGAGTTGCACTCCACGAAAGTAAAATATACTTCAGGCCCTAAAGCCGGACAGAGCATAAGCGCTCCTTTTGGTCCGAGGGCTTTTGGAGCACTATTCTTCTTTATTACAGGTTTTCACGGTTTTCACGTATTCTCAGGCGTTCTCTTTTTGGCCATTATCGCCATTAATGCAGGTAGCGGACTATATGGTGCCCGGCGCAACGGATACGAAATGGTCGAGAAAATTGGTTTATATTGGCACTTTGTAGATTTGGTGTGGGTGTTTGTGTTCCTAGTATTCTATCTTCTGTAATATTAATTCTTCTTTTATTAACGACAAAAATTGAACATAAATAATATGGATGTCCACCAATCATACGAAGAACAAAAACGTTTCGTAGTTAAAGGTCTTATTCTGCTTGGAATTATTACCCTTATTGAGGTTTTTATTGCACTTTGGGCCAAAGGTCACCTCTTTGGCAATAAGTGGGAGGGAATAATGCACTATGTTTATATGCTTACGATGGTAGGCTTCTCTCTTTATAAGGCATATTTTATTGTATTCTTCTTCATGCACATGGCTCATGAAGTACGTGGTCTAGCATTATCAGTATTGCTGCCCACTACGCTGCTCATCTGGGCTATATTTGCGTTCTTTCAGGAAGGAAGTTCTTGGGGGGCCCGAAGGGAACAAATAAAAGAAAAAAATGAACAGGTCGTTCAGCCTGCACCTGTAGGTAAAACGCAAGGGTATTTGTATACGCCTTCGGCGAACTTGTCAAAAGGATAGAACAGGAAGGCGGGGCGAAAGACCTCGCCTTTTTTATTGATTGTCATTAAATTGTTGCAATGGAAAATACAACAAAAAAATCCTCGGTTAGCAGAAAAATATTAGTGTTTGGAATCCTTGCGCTACTGTTAATTGGTTTCCCGCTGGGGTCTTATTTTTATTCAAAAAGCGGTTACAATTCGCGTGTAAAGGCACAATCCGAATTGAAAGATTATGGTAAAATTCGGGGTGCTTATATTATTTGGCCCGATGGAACTAAGGAGGATCAACTCAAAGGTAAAGTTTGTGTCATTCATTTCCTCGGTGAAAACCCTGACCTCACCCCTGCCAACAAACAAGTGTTGGATGACGGAGAGGAACTGTATCAACAGTTTGGCTATAAAGGTAGTTCTATCCGGAATGATTTTCGGTTTGTTTTAGTCGGTGAAGGAGGAACATCTGAATTCAAATCGCATATGCAAACCCGTCCAAGTATCGATTTCTCTAACTGGGTATGGACCGGTGGTTTGGGGTCTTGGACTACCATCCTGAAAAACGGATATGACTATTACTGCACTTCTGAAAATATAACCCCTTATCCTGAATACTATGCTCTGACAGACACTTCTGGTGTGATCCGGAGGTTTTATAATGTGGAAGATCGGTCGGAAGTAAACAGGATGGTTCACCAGATAGCCTTACTTTTACCAAAGGAATAAAATTAATCATTAGTCATTTTATGGGTTCCGGAATTAATCTTCAATTAGAAAAACGGCTGAATATTGCGGCCTATATCGTTTCTGCAGTTGTACTGTTAATAGTGGGTGCTATGCGCAGCCTGCCCAAGTTAAATCTTGGGATAGACTTCAGTTTTTTGCCGCCAGTTCATGCAGTTTTGAACGGCACTGCGGCGATATCCCTTCTTTTTGCTTTATATTTTATAAAACAAAAAAATGTGATGGCTCATCGACGCATGATCTATGCAGCGTTAGGGTGTTCCGCACTGTTTTTGCTTTGTTATGTACTTTATCACTCGACCACGCCAGAAATTAAATACGGGGATAGTGATCATAGCGGGGTGGTGGATGCTGCAGAAATTGCAGCAGTCGGAGGAATGCGAATAGTCTATTTGATCGTATTGCTTACACATATTACCCTGGCAGGATTAATTTTACCGTTTATTCTCCTTACCTTCAATCGGGCATTTACCAATCAATTTGACCGCCATAAAAAAATGGCCCGATGGGTCTATCCATTATGGTTGTACGTCGCAGTTACAGGACCTGTTTGTTATCTGATGCTGAAACCGTATTATTGATTTACGCGTAATTTGATTTTCCTGTTTCGAAGTGCCATTTTCGGGAAAACTAAACCTATTATTAATTGTTCTCAAAATATATACTATGAAAAACATTAAATATTTTATTGGGATCCTCGCTGTAATTTTATCGGTTGTGACCAATATTTCTGCCCAATGCCCAATGTGCAGGATGACAGCCGAATCGAATATGCAAAATGGAGGAACATCGGGAGCCGGATTGAATGCCGGTATACTATATATGTTGGTAATTCCGTACCTTCTTGTTGGCGGGGTGGCGTATTGGTGGTGGAAAAATAAGAAGAAAGCAGAGGAAGAGGAAGAAGTTGTTGAAGGAATGATGTCCTCACAAAATGACTCCATCTGGAATTAATACGCCCGTTTTAAAATTTAACACATCTCAGCAGAAATTTTCATGCGATAAAGTTGTGTTTTTTTGAATCCTGTTTACCTTTGGTTTTGATTCTAAATTTTTTTCACATTTAAATCATCCATTCGGATATGAAAACATCCAAATTTTTTGGAGCGTTACTGATTACGCTCGCCCTTATTTTCTCGTACACAGCTGTCTCAGCAACTAATGCGGTACCGGCAAAAGAAATTCGCAGGGAACTGGTAAAAAAAGTCCTCAATCAACAGTCTGATGTGCTGATTGATAAAATGACTGATGCCAAAGTCATGAAAAAAGTCGCTAAAGTAGCGAAGTTTTTTGGAAAAAAATCAGGTGGTGATAAAATTGACTTCCAGACCGAACCTGACAGGTGGATGTGGTTTTGGTTGGCTGGCTGGGCTGCTGGTTTATTGCTCGGTATTTTTGCGGTGTTTGTTCCTGCTATTTGGTATATCAGCTCTCTGTGTTGGCTTGCAGGTACTATCTTCCTGATCATCTGGATCCTGAAAAAGACAGGAAATATGTAATTTTATGATTTGGGGATTCCCACTGCTACAACTATGATATTTAAAATTTTAAACATTTTTTTTATCATTACCTAAGCCAATAATTCTTTTTATAAAGAAAGTGCGTAACTATTTACCACATAAAGCCACATAGAGGTTTTGACATGGAGCGAAGAGTACTCTCAGATGACACTACACCTACGAGCGCTATGTGAAACTAATTATTTTGCCTATGTGGTAAATAGTTACATTACTTGATCCAAATAGCAGGGTTCATTCGCTCCTTTTCCTTCCAAAGTTCAAAATGGAGTTCCGCTGCGCCACTGATCGGATTAGTACTTACCGTGCCAATACTGGTGCCTGCGCCCACCTGATCGCCCTTATTTAAGGACGTTTGGCTGAGGTTAGAATAAACAGTATAATAATTTCCGTGCTGAATAATTATGGTATAGTCATGGCCGGGGATATATTGAACCCCAGCAACCTTTCCGTCAAAAATGGCGTGAACTGGTGCGTCGTCGCTGGTACGGATATCGATTCCGTTGTTTGTAATATCGATATTTTTGAGCGTCGGGTGTTTTTGGCGACCAAAAGCACGGGCCACAAAACCATCTTCAACCGGCCAGGGCAAACTTCCTTTCTGTTTTTTAAATGCCATGGAGAGGGCATCCTCTTCCACTTCTGCCGATGGAGGTGGTACTGTTGGTTTGGCAATGGGTTTACCGGGAGGTGTTTGATTCACTTTAGGAGTAGATACAGCCTCCGGGGCATTCTTTTCTGGTGCAGCCGGTAGTGGGGGGGGCTGCGCTTTCTTATCGGCGGTCGCTCTTTTTTTGGTGGCTTCTTTTTCTTCTTTTTTTCGAATTTCCGTAGCAATAATTCGTTCAATAGAATTATCCAAGGCCAGTTTGGCTGTTTGTTTTTCTTTTAACTCGGCCAACAATTTTTCCTCATTTTGGCTGAGTGATTTTAATAAATCATTTTTATCCACCAGTTCGGTGGTGAGCGTGCCTCGCTGGCCAGTTATTTCGGTGCGTAATTGTTCTTTTGTTGATTTTTCGTGTTCTAATGAAGTCAGCTTTTTAGAAAGAATCTCTTTGGTAAAAGAGATTGCTTCAGCTTGCCCCATCCGAAAGTGGTTGTATTTCCGGAGGAATAACCAACGGCGGAAAGCCTGATTGATATTTTCGGCAGAAAGAATAAAAAGGAGTGGGTTAGTAAGCGTTTTTCGACGAAAAGCGGTGCGCAATGTTTTACCATATTCTTCTCTCATTTGAGCGATATCGCCGCTCAGGGCTTCAATTACTGCTGCATTTCTGGAGATACTTTCTTCCGATTCATTAATCTCGTTATCAATGGTTTGGATAAGGGATTCCCGCCGTTCGATTTGGTTTTGGAGGGTTATAAATTGTTCAAAAGTGGTCGATTTACTTTTTTTGGTTTTGGAAAGCAATTTATTGGTAATTTCAATTTCGTGGGTCAGTTTTTTTCGTTTGTCTTCCAGGGAAGTTTTATTTTGTGCAACCGCTTCATGGGACAACAGAACACAACACAGGACTGCAATGTTGGCAGCCAATTGATATCCCCAACTACTTTTTTCCCAAAAAAAATGTATGCTATTCCAAAAAACTTTCATATGTTTAAAGTCTGGTATAGTGACCAGGAATGTCAAATTTGTAAGTGGGGTTAGTATTAAAATGTACCTCTTCCAGTTCAATATCTACTTTCTGTTTGCCCGAGTCCGGACTAAAAGACTCCAATTGACGGGTAAAAGAGAAAGGCATGACCGACTCTTTTATTTTTTGGTGGCGGTCGAACAACAGCGACACCGCTGAATTATCTTTTTTTTGAAAAAATACTTCATTTTTTAATAAATAGGAACCTTCTTCGATGCGATATTCCGCAGTGTACTGTGGACTTTCGCTCAGCAGCCGGTGCCGCTCGTCTTTGATATCACTCTTCATCTGGTCACTTTCAGGGAAATAACCCAATCCAAGAATTATGTTTTGCAATACGGCGAAAACATCTCCTTCCGGGAGGTTGAACCGGATACGTAGGGATTCAAGTGATTCGGCATTGCATGTTTTTTCGAGCCGGTTGAGTACGATAACGGAGTCCCTTGTAATAAGCACACGCAAAGCCTCTAACCCAAATTTTTTGGCATTCACCCAAATAATACTATCTCTGATCCAGATAATATTGGCATTGGCGGCAAGTGACATTTGGTCATTTTCAGAAAAAATACGCGCCTTTGCTGTAAAGGAGTTTAATACCTCAACGTCCTTCTCCTGTTTTTTCATTTTTTTAAGCAGAAAGTCAGCACTTTTAGTATCAACGGCTGGTCTGGGAGCCCCATACATTTCAGTTTTTCCGCGGCCGCGGCCGCTGCAGCCATTTGTTAGTTGTGCCGAGCTAAACAGCACCAAACCTACCAGCAGCAGCATAAATTGAAGCAATTGTTGTAATCTCATAGTTTTACCCTTTTATTCCCTGATAAAATCCAACTCCTGAAATTGATCAATAGTTGCCAACGGGGAAGGGGATCCAGCCGTTTTATCATCCTGGCGGTATTTGACCACATAATCCATATTGCCAAGAATATCACTACTAATTGCACCAAAATGAGTGGGATATAGTGCTCCATACATACAGGCAGAAGTGCTGACGATGGGCAATCCGGTTGTTTCGATAAGATGATTACAAAATTCATCGTGGGTAAACCGAATAGCAACAGAGCCATCCCTGGCGCGAATCCAATCGGGGATTCCTTTGTTATTTTTGTAAATAAGCGTAAATGGCCGGCTGTGGAGTGCTAAAAGCGTCTCGATACGGGGAGCAAGATCGGGAACGTATTTTTTCAGCATCCCGATAGAATTGACCAGAATGACCAAGCCTTCATCTACGGGGTAATTTTTAAGTGCGCGTAGTCGGTTTACAGCAGATTCATCTGTAATATTACACCCAATTCCCCATATTGTGTCGGTGGGGTAGCAAATTACGCCACCCTTGTTTAATATGGTGGCGATTTCATTTATATCATCTCTTAATAAGAACATTTACAACTAATATTTGATTATTTGCGACCAATAAAGTAATTTTAAACTGCAAATTTCCGAAATTTTCCCGAACATTACTCCGTTGTTTGCTACGATTCTTCGACAGGCAAGTAAGCGGATTCTTATCACATATATAAATGAATTAAAATCAATAGGTTAAGGTAATGAAATTTAATTCTAAATTGTACTATGCCCCCAATTAAACAATTTTCTATGAAACAACTTCAACCTTTATTCTGCGTAATCGTAAATATCCTTCTTTTTTTAAGTACCGCTTTGTTATCTCGTCTTGATGCTAAACATATTATTGGCGGCGAAGTTACCTATATATGTGTGGGTCAATCGCCGGTGGATTCGACCTCCAATTCCTATATCATTACAATGAAAATTTACCGGGATTGTGATCCGACCACAGGCGGTGCATACTTTGACAATCCTGCTCAATTCTCCATTTACATAGGTTCATATACAGTAAATGAACTGTATGAAGTGCGTTCAGAATACCCCCTCTCAATTACGGAAATCATTCCGGATACGCCTAAGTGCATCAAAAATGTTCCTTATGTATGTGTAGAGGAGGGGATTTATACCTTTAATGTGGACTTGCCCAAATCCCTTACCCAAAATTATTATATTGTTTATCAACGCTGCTGCAGAAATAATAGTATTGTGAATATTTATAATCCGGAGGATATTGGCGCTACCTACTATGTGGAGATAACGCCGGATGCCCAGGGGAGTTGCAATGCTACACCGACCTACAACGATTTTCCACCGATAATTATTTGCAAAGACGTCCCCTTAATATTTGACCATTCCGCCACAGACGACGATGGCGACCAATTAGTTTATCATTTTTGTACCCCGGAAAATGGGGGCGGCCCCAATTTGGGGGCAACAGATTGTTTTGGCGTGGTACCTTCTCCGCCCTGTGCACCTCCATTTACGGCAGTTCCTTTTATTCAACCGCAGTATTCGCCGGGAAATCCAATGGGTGGTGATCCGCAGATCGTGATAAATCCAGTGACAGGGATTATTTCAGGGACACCGACTAAAGTGGGGCGTTTTGTGGTGGGTGTATGTGTGGATGAGTACAGGAATGGGGTTAAATTATCCACCGTAAAGCGCGATTTTCAATTTAATGTGGCTGATTGTGATCCTACTGTTTTAGCCAAAATTGATGGAGGAGATACTTTGATTTACACGCCGGAAGGTTATTACCTGAATTCTTGCGGGGGAAAAGAATTGTATATTGAGAATAAAAGTATTGATATCAGTTATATTGACCACTTTGAGTGGCGATTTGATCTGTTGGGCGCGCCATACCTGAATGATTCGGATTGGAGTCCCACCATTCTTTTTCCGGAATCCGGCCGTTATTATGGTAAATTATACCTCAATCCCGGTTCCGGCGTTTGTTCTGATACGGCTAATATTACAGTGGATATTTTTCCGGAAGTGAATGCCGAATTTAGTTTCCAATACGATACCTGTGTGGCCGGAGCTGTTGAATTTACAGATTTAACCACAGGTGAGGGCGGCGTGAATCAATGGGACTGGCAGTTTGGTATTCCCGGCGGGAAATCCACCCTGCAAAACCCGGCTTTTGATTACGGGATTCCCGGCAATTTTCCAGTTCGGCTTCGGGCGACCGATCAGAATGGGTGTACAGATGCCAAAATACATGTAGTATCCTATTTCCCAGCTCCTCCTTATGTTATTATCCAGCCGAATGTATACAAAGGATGCGCGCCCTATAATATCCTATTTACCAATTTGTCAACGCCCGTGGACGAAACATACACGGTGGCATGGGATTTTGGCGACGGAACAGGTGTACCGGATGTGATTAGTCCCGACCACACTTATGATAAACCAGGAGTTTACGATGTAACGGTTTCAATTACCTCACCTATTGGGTGTACCGTTTCCGATTCTTTTCCTGCGCTGATTTCGTTGTATGCTCCACCAGTTGCAGATTTTACCTATTCTCCTGAAGCCGTCGATAATTTTGCGCCTTTAGTTCAGTTTTCAGACCAATCAGTTGATGCGGAAAGGTGGTTTTGGCAATTTGATCAATATGCTACTTCCAATACACAAAACCCTTCTTTTTCATTCCCGGATACGGGCCTGATGCGGGTATCGCTGTTAGTGACACATGAATTGGGTTGTAAAGACACCATCGTTAAGTATATTGATGCAGTGCCCAATATCAGGTGGTTTATGCCAAACGCATTTACCCCTAACGGCGACAGCAATAATGATGGATTTCTGGGTAAAGGGGTTATGGATGGTTCCACTGATTTTGTGATGACTATTTGGAACAGGTGGGGGGAGCTGGTTTTTGAAACACATGATCCCAATGAACCCTGGAATGGGCGTGCCCAGCAGAATGGCGGACTTTCACCAGGAGGGGTGTATATTTACCGGGTTACTTTTACGGCTCCCCGGGGAGAAAAATTTGATTACAAAGGCTTTGCAACCTTAGTCAGATAAAAGCATATCCCGAAAAAACTTGCAAATTTGGCAGTATTAGCCAACAATGCCTGATTTTAAACGTTCCATTCTGAAATTCAGTTTATGAAAATGAATATAGTCCAACGATTATTGGTGCTGATTGTTTTGGTGTTCATGTCTGGCATAACCGCTCAGGCCAAGCACATTATTGGAGGCGAAGTAACTTACGAATGTTTGGGTCCAAGTGGCAGCAATAATAAGTACCGGATTACCATGCGGATTTACCGGGATTGTGATCCGGCATCAGGTGGTGCCAGCTTTGATTCACCAGCTCATTTTTCTATTTTCCGAGGGGTGGCCAATTCCAATGTATTTGTGACATCAAGGTCTGTAAATTATGCCACTAATTCCGCGATTATCCCCGATACGCCTCGATGTATTCAAAATGTTCCGTTTGTCTGTGTGCAACAGGCCACCTATGTTTTTGATATTGACTTGCCCATATTAGCCAATGAAAGTTATTTTATTGTTTATCAGCGTTGCTGCAGGAACAATAGTATTCTCAATATTTACGACCCGGAGTCGGTAGGGGCTACCTATTCAGTGGAAATTACCCCCAAGGCGCAGCAGTTATGCAACACTTCACCAGTGTACAATGAATTTCCGCCGATCATCATTTGTAAAGGGAGTCCCCTTGTTTTTGACCATAGTGCCACCGATGTGAATAATGATCAGTTGGTGTACCGTTTTTGTGCCCCGGAAACTGGCGGTGG
>JBILHQ010000318.1:0-5125 GCA_044350415.1 Saprospiraceae bacterium
TTATGGTAACATTGTACGTGCCGACAGTAAGGCCCGATTGGTTTTGTTGGTTAGGCACCAGGCCACTACCATTCGGCGTACTCCAGTTGAATGAATTGTTGCCACCACCTGAGAAGTGTAGCGCAATACTGCCATTGGCAGAAACGCAGGTGGTTGGTTGTACAATGGTGGGTGCATTAAGTACAAGTGCGCCTACTGCTGTAATAATTTGAGTAAATCCAAGTCGGGTACAGCCATTCGCACCGGTTACCGTTACAGTATAATTTGTACTGAACAGGGGGGTAACATCAATGGAAGGGCCTGTTTGACCTGTATTCCAATTATATGAAGTCCCGCCACTTACTGTGATGGTACTGGGAACACCTACACAAACCGTATCATTTGGAGTTATACTAAATATTGGGAACCCTGGCAATGGTAAGCTCGTCACTGTTGCGCTTGCCGTTTTCGTACAAAGATTCAAATCAGTTACAGTAACCGTATAAGTACCTGCTGCCAAACCACTGATATCCTGTGTGGTCTGGCCATTGGGCGCCCAAAAATAGGTATAACCAGGTATTCCGCCTGATGGCGTAAGGTCAATGGCGCCTGTTGCACCGCCGCCACAAGCATTTGTTACGCTGGTCGTTAATGAGATGGCCGTAGCAGGTTGCGTTATGGTCACCGTGGTGGTTTTGGTACATAAATTGGCATCTGTCACCGTAACGGTATAGGGGCCTGCGGCCAATCCGCTGATGTCCTGTGTCGTTGGACCATTGCTCCATACATAGGTATAGCCTGGCGCTCCTCCGGAAGGAGTCAAGTCAATGCTGCCTGTGGAATTACCGTTACAAAGTACATTCACCTGTGTGGTGAGTAATACAATCGCAGTTGGCTGTCCTACTGTAGCGGAGGCCGTAGTGGTCAATCCCAATGCATCAGTAACCGAAACTGTATAAGTACCTGGAACAAGTCCGGTAATGGAATAGGTGCCGCCTGAAGAGGCGATTTCAGTACCGGCAGGATTGCCGCTCGACGGGCCCGCCCAACTTACATCATAAGGAGGCGTAGCATTGCTGGCGGTGACTAGGATACTGCCATTGTTTCCACCGTTACAAGATACATTGGAGGCCACGGCAGTGATAACCGGACCGAAGCACAGTGATACTGTTTGGGGTATACTGATATTGTCGAAAGTAAATATGTCTCCTTGAGAGTTGGTAAGGGCACAGATTTTAATTTGTATTTTATTGCCGCTAAGTCCGGTCAAAGTTACAGTGGTCGCTCCGCTTATATCAATGCCGGCAGCGTACTGAATCGTTCCTGCCCCACCACCTACTGCATTGGGAACAGTCGTGAACGCACCGCCGTTGATGCTGTATTGTAATTTAATATAGTCCTCAGGATCAAACGTGGTCCATGATAAACCTACGGAAAATTGGAAGGTTCCTGCGGCGGATGTGTTTATTTCAGGACTGATCCAGCAAACTTCCATATCCGTATCAAAACCTTCCAGTTTACCGGCGCCATTCGTACTAAATGAGTCTCCGTTGTCGCGGCCAATTCCAGCTGGAGGCTCATCAAAAGTCCATGGCGACATCGTCCAGTTTACACCGAAAAAGTCATTGACCTGATTGAGCAGGTATCCTTTATTGGGGGTACTGAATGTTTCTGAATAAGGGCCGTTGGCTGCTGCTGCTACTACATAAGCAGCCGTAGAAGTACAGCCCGGAGAAGAAGCATCTGTGGTGGTTACCGTGTAAGTGCCGGCAGCCACCGTAACATTCTGTGTAGTGGGGCCGTTCGACCATACATAAGTATAGCCGGGATTGCCGCCGCTCACCGATAAGTTGATCGTGCCGTTTGCCTGCCCGCAGGATGCGACACTGGTGACGGCACTTTGCACAATAGGCGAATTAATGATCGTCGCAGTAGTCGTTTGGGAGCAGGAGGCCGCATCTGTTACAGTCACTGTATAAGTGCCAACTGCGATGCCACTGATATCCTGTGTGGTGGGGCCACCGGTCCAGGCATAAGTATAGGGGGATGTGCCGCCGATTACACTCAGGTCGATCGAACCAGAGGTTGGGCCGTTGCACACGATATTTTTTTGTGTGGTGGTAAGTACAGGCTGGCTGCAATTGAGGGTAACTCCAGCTTCGGGCACGTTCACATTATCTATGGTTACGAGTTCAGCATTGGCGTTGGTAAAGACGCACACCTTGATCCTTAAATTACTACCGCCCAAAATACCCGTATGGTTGATGGATACACTGCCATTGTTGGAGGTGCCGGGATTAGCAAAGGGGTAGGAAATGGTGGCACAGGCATTTCCACCGACCATATTGGGCACCATGACGTATGCGCCGCCATTTACGCTGTAGAATACCCTTATATAATCGGTCAGGCAGGTATTCGTAGTAACATCCGAGTCAAAACCTACCCAGGTGAGGTCCATTTTTACACTTACGATAGGCGCCGCGACGGTATTGATCAACGGACTTTCCCAGCATACTTCCTCGTCTAAGTCAATTGATTCCAATACGCCGCCAGTGGTGGTGTTGAAATAATCACCTGCATCCCGATTGGCTGGAGCCCAAGATGATAATGTCCAGTTTATTCCGGTGAGATCGTCAAGGTTATTGACTAAATATCCTTTATTGGGCGTGGAAAAGGTTTCCAGGTACTGTGCATTTGCAACAGAAACTACGCAAAGCATAGCCCATAATAGTAAGAAACGACTCATGAGATTTATAAGATTATATGATGTAAGACTATTTATCAATTCAATGGGCCTGAACCCGGGTACTTCAGTATAGCAAGAATGTCAACCCCACAAGAACAGTGAAATTGACCAAATACAATGCAGAACGGTAAACAAATCAAAGCGGAGGGAAAATTCCGGTATCTGGCATTGCCAAGAAGAATTCTACTTCCATAAGAAATCATTAGGGTTAAATAAAGTGCAAAAGTAACGAAAAATTATTCACATAAAAACAAATAATTCTGCTAAATTTGCCCTAATATTTTAAATATTACGCTTATGGAAGGTTATATAGCTCAAATCATCATGTTCGCCGGCAATTTTGCCCCCCAAAACTGGGCTCGTTGTGAGGGGCAACTTCAGTCTATCAATGAAAATACGGCACTTTTTGCTTTGATCGGCACCATTTACGGCGGCAATGGACAAACTACTTTTGCGCTCCCCGATTTTCGCGGGCGTATGCCGGTAGGTACCGGTTCTGGTAGCCTCGGCTCATTTACGCTGGGTGAAATGTCCGGAACACCCATTATCACGCTTACTAGCAACCAGATGCCCGCTCACACCCATCCGGTCACCACAGCGAAAATCAAAGCCAGTAGCCAAAACGGAATACTGACCAACCCTGTTGGCAATGCTTATGCTACTACCAGTGCTAATTTTTATGCAGAAGTGGCCACCGCAACCGACAACCTGGGCGGCGTTTCAGGCACTACTGCTGTAGCTGGCGCCAATCAGCCTTTCGCAAATCAGATGCCTTATCTGGGTATGAATTATGTCATTTGCTTATTTGGCATTTTTCCTTCCCGCAACTAATTGCACCTTCAATTACATTCATATTTAACAACAAGACATGGAAGGTTATATCGCACAAATAATTATGTTCGCAGGCGATTTTGCCCCAAGATTCTGGGCTTTTTGTCAGGGGCAAATATTGCCCATTGCACAAAATCAGGCATTGTTTTCCTTACTGGGTACCACTTACGGTGGCAACGGTACCACCACCTTTGCGCTGCCCAATATGGTTGGAAGATCTCCTTTAGGAACGGGTCAGGGCCCTGGCTTGAGTAACGTAGTCCTTGGAGAACAGTCAGGAACCAATGCGGTTACGCTATTGCCCAACAATCTGCCCGCGCACACACATACCGGCACGTTAACTGTTGCTGCCACTTCCAGTGCGGCCACTACTGATGAGGCTGGCGGAGCGATCCCTGCTGGCGGAACTGCTTTATTTGCACTTGGTGCAACGGCCTCAGGTGCCATGGGCGGAGTAACTGCCACTGTTGCTAATGCAGGAGGCGGGCAGCCCGTCAGTATTCGGCAACCTTATATAGGCATGCATTATGTCATTTGCTTATCGGGTATTTTTCCTTCCCGCAACTAATTACACCTTCAATCATATTCATATTTAACAACAAGACATGGAAGGTTATATCGCACAAATAATTATGTTTGGTGGAAATTTTGCTCCACTTGGCTGGGCTTTTTGCCAGGGGCAAATGATTAATATTGCCAGCAATACCGCGTTGTTCTCCTTATTGGGTACAACCTACGGCGGTAATGGACAAACTACTTTTGCGCTCCCCGATTTACGTAGTCGGGTGCCTGTGGGTACAGGACAAGGTCCGGGACTCGCTCCTATTAGTCTGGGACAACAGGGCGGTGCTGAAAACACCACACTAACCACAACCAATATACCTGTACACCTCCACGCTGTGACGGCACAGGCTAAAGTCTCTACAGCAAACGCCACCACTGATGAACCTGATGGCGCTGTGCTCTCTACCGGCAATAATAATTTGTACGGTGCTGTAGGGGCAGCAAATGGAAGTCTTGCTTCTGGTACGCTAACTTTAGGCAACGCAGGCGACAGTCAGCCGTTCTCCATTCGAAACCCTTATTTGGGGCTCAGTTTGATCATCTGCTTGCAAGGCATATACCCATCTAGGAACTAAGGGCATTTTTGTTTTATTCTTAAGATTACTAATCATGTATATTTCCCGTAGAAAAGTTATTAAAGCACTTGGAATCGTTTCTGGTGTAGCTGCTTCTGGCCTGTTACCTGCTGCATCTGCTATTCAGAAAGTACCATTTGCCGCAGTAGACCATAAAAGCGTTTTCGGAAAGTACGGCTTGGATGCTGTGCTGATTGGTGCAGGAAAACGGGGTATGGAATTTGGTACTTATGCCATGCGGCACCAGGAACAACTTCGTATTAATGGTGTTGCTGAACCACTCGCCGAACGCCGGCAAAAAGTGGAGTCTGATTTTATGGTAAAAAGCACCCATTGTTTTACCGATTGGAATGCGGTGTTTAGTATGCCAAAATTTGCTGATGTGGCCATTATCTGCTCCGCCAGTAATTACTTTGCTGTTTGTTCCGCA
>JBILHQ010000148.1:0-15828 GCA_044350415.1 Saprospiraceae bacterium
GATTTTGCGAAAGGATATAATGCCTTTAGCATTGACCGGAAGTTGGTGGAGACAGTTGGTAACTTGTATTACAAAGTGGCAACCAGCACGGATAGTGGTGTGAAGCAGATGATACAGGTGAAATAGTAACTGAAAATTTATTTCGAAAGTGGGGCATGGTTGCTAAGCAATTGTGCTCCGCTCTTTATGTTATTTTGGAAGGAGGATCTTCAGGCCTTGAGCAGTAAAATAATGGATAATATTGATTTTTAAAAGTAACAAATTGGTATATTTTTTAAAATTGTATATTTTATTGCCAAGCTATCATATTTTTTTTCTGCTTTTTTTGCATTAAAATTTTTGAGATAAAATATTAATATGTCCTGTTTAACCTCGCTGTACATTTGTCTCCATCAAACCACCGTATTTGTTATCTTTTATTTCCACAAGTAATTGAGCGTACCGGCGCAAAACTGGTGCAAGACAACGAGATCGGTATTTTTCAAAAAAAGGTGCTCCGGAAAGCTGGAGCGCCTTTTTTTGTGCCTTATAGCAGCCGCCCAAAGAGATAATACTTGCACTCCAATTATTTATAAGATTCTGCTTTCCCATGTGTTGCCGGTACCATAAAATGCAGTACCCTCTACCGGACAAGTCCGATAGAGGGTGCTGCATTTTATGCAACTCGTAAAACCTAAAAAATCCGGCTGTATTTCAGCAAAAACGCACCAATCATAGATGCTGCTGGTGCGAGTTCGTCGCCCACATTCAGATTAGAATTGGTGGCTTTGGTCTCTCCATAGATACCATTTTTGTTGCGGTCTATCTGTACCCGCACATCATTGTCGTACGACAATTCACCCAGCAGGCTCAGCGAAAGACCTTTAAATATCTGGAAATCTAAAGTGTTGTTCCACAGTACGTCGATGTTCTGTGGGTTGTCTAAGTAGTTGGCAAACAGGCCCAGGCGGCTGCTGACAGATACCCTGTCTTTGAAATATTTGTTGGTGTATCCGATTTTCAATTCGGAGCCGAGGCCGAGAAAATAATTCTGCCCGTCTTTGTTACCGTGGAGATAAAGCCTTGCAATATTGTCATCTGCCACCAAAATACAACGAACGCCGGCTGGGGAATAGAACATTGACAGGTGGGCATCAGGGTTATAAGCAATACCGGGAGCGATGGTAAGTGTCACTGGACTCAGGAATTTTGCAGTAGCCCTTTCATCTTTGTTGATCGGCTTCAGTGTATTGCCCGGATAAGTTGGCAGGATAAATGTCTGTGCCATACCATCTACAGCGGCAAAAATATTTTTGCCGATGATATTATAACCAAAGCGGGAGTTTAAGCGCAGTACATCGAGGTTTTTAACAAAGTCATTGCGGTAAATAGTAGCAGCAATGCCATTGGTAACCGTGGTATTGACCACCTGTACCCGTTGTGCAGCGAGTTGAATGCCGAGGTCATTGGACCAAAAAGATTTGCCAGATTTATAATTAGTGAAGATACTGGCTACTCCGCCAAGACCGAAACGATTGCCACCGGATCCAACTTTTGGGTTAAACAGGCCCATTCCGGAGAGATCAAGGCTAAGACTTCCGCCTTTTTTCCAGCCCAGTTCTGACTTTTCCGCTGCCGCTTTGGCTGCTCTGACTTTTTTTTCTTCATCCGACTGTGCCGAAATAGAAAAAGAAGTTGCTAGTAAGGTAATGATAATGATTAGTTTGTGTTGTTTCACTTTACATTAATATTGGTTAAAAAAATCACAATTTCCCCGGTGCCACCTGCTTTTGACCCTCTTTGGGCAAGGCGTAAATCACTTCTATATTGGTAGTGGTGAGTTTGCTGAGTGGAACAATAATAGCGCGGTCCTTAGACTGTAAAATTAAAGAGGAATTATCGACGAGCACCACTTTACCCTGGTGACCATCAATGACCACTTCATCATTGACCCGCACTTTGTTTTTATTATAAAATCCAGCTAAATAGTTGGATGCCAGATCTTTAGCTGCCAGTCCATAACCTATCGAGAATGCCAGTGCTGCTGCAGCAATAATCACGGTAAGATTAGCAGCAATAAACGCAGTTTCAATTTTAGCTTGCGCAAGAGCACTTACTGCGATGGAGATAAACATAAAATAAAAGACAACGCCGGCAATTACCTTGGCTGAAGGAATATTGAGTGATTGGAGGGCCGCCAGCGTAATGCCTTTCAGCAAATCAGCGAGGAATAGTCCAATAACCAGAATAACACCAGCCGTAAGTAAGGACGGCAAGTAGTTAAATGCATCTTGCATCAACTTGGAAATCGCCTCGATATTGAGCACATCGATCGTCATCATGGTAAACATGAATACGATGAAGAAATGAATAACTTTGGCAATAACTTGTGATAATTGCACTTTCATACCCGTACTCTGTACCAGGTCAATTTCATGGAGTCTTTGGGTCAATTTATCAATTCCCAAAGCGCCCAATACCTTTCCCACAATATTCCTAACGAAACTTGCAATAGTCAGGCCAATAAAAAAGATGACCAGGGCGGAAATTAATTTTGGAATACCCGTAGCCATTCCAGCAATAAACTGAGCGACAAGACCATCCAAAATAGGTTTGATAATGTCGTTCCAAAAAGAAAAAAGCAGCATAAAGATGATTATAAAAAAAGTTTAAAGTCATTGAGGAATAATCCAATGACGTGTACCGTACGACCCGGGCAACGGGTCGTCGTTCGGGTCTAATGGATGTCTCCATGCCCGGTCTTCGATGCCTGCGGCGATGCGTTCCCGTTTATCGCGCAGGCATTTGGGGTCTTCCCCGCCTGTCACAATATGGACAACCGTCGACATCGTATTAATAACAAATAAACTCACCATGTCACCGAAATGGCTCAGGCTGCTGGCATGCCGCATTACTGTAAATTCCAGTTCCTTGGGAAGCTGATCTTCCCAATCTGACATTAATCTTTCAAAATTATTCATTTTTCATCATCTTTAATGGCATCTCAAAAAAATCGGAATTCTCTATGGCTTCTTTTCCGAACATCTCGTCATGAAGCGATTGGGCCTTTATTTTAGCGCGCATAATTTGCATCTTGATCGCACTTTCTGTTTTGTCTAAGATTTCGGCAATATCTTTGATGGGCATATCATCGATATATTTCATCAATAGAATTGCCTTGTCGCCGGGCGGAATAGCATCCAGAACCTTGGAAAGCCTATCCTGTTTCATTTCCAGAATTACACTATTCGGAATATCATCGTCAACATCATTTTTAACTTTGCTGACATCTTCAGTGTAAATAACTTGCACTTTCTTCTTTTTGCGGATTAAATCAATACAAAAATTATAGGTAATGGAGTAAATCCAGGTGGAAAATGAGGATTGCTCATTAAATTTGGTCAGGTTCATCAGGATTTTAATAAAAATATCCTGGGTTGCGTCCCTGGCCAAACCATCATCCATCAACATAGAATAGCATTTACCAAACACTTTACGGGCATACCGTTGATACAGGATCGTAAAGTACACCTGATCTTGAGCCAAGCGGAAACGGGCTATTATCGCACTGTCCGTCAAGTCAGTTATTTTCTTTGCGTCGCTAATCAAAAAATGATAAGTTTAATGAATCAATTGAAATTCAATGCAAAGAGACGAAAATCATCTGAAAAAACGAAATTAGCGAGTGGCTTTTATATAACAAGTTGTACACAAGTCTTTCATGGATAGATTGTCGCCCTGGCATTTTCACCTTAAGAAGGGTTTTTTGGTATTTTCCTGATTTTGCGCTGCGTCGTTACTAAAAGCGTTAATGGGACGTTAATAATCATTGGAGGTCACACTCGAACTGAAAAATATTCTTCCGGAATGACGACTTTTGTGCTGATTTAACACTTGTACCATGCGCAAATTGATGTTCTTATTCATTCTGGCAGGATTTCCTGCCGCCGTTTTTTCGCAAATTGATCCGAATCTTCAAACATCAGAACCTTTTCCTTTTAATGTGGTCCTTCTGACACCCGATAGTACAGTAAGTAACAGTGAAACGGTATTGGGCAAAAAAAATAATCCCATTTTACTGGCTTTTTGGCTAACAACCTGTGTGCCTTGCTCCTTTGAACTCGATGCTTATGCCAGCCATTATGCCGATTGGCAAAAGCAATACGGCCTGCAGATTGTGGCAATCTCTGTCGATTTCCCGGAGCGTTTCCGTAGGATTGAGGAACGGCTAAAAGAAAAAAAGTATCCCTTCCCGGTATGGTGGGATCAATACCGAACCTTTAAACTGATTATGCCTGGGGAATTAAATGGTCTTCCACAAGTTTTTTTATTTGACAAGTCGGGCAAAATGGCATGGCGCCACAAAGGCTATAGTACTGAATCTGAGCAGGAAATGGTTGCAGAACTGGAGAAGATGAAGAAGCAATGAGTTAGTCAACTGATAACCGGCTAAGACTCACCAGCATCGCCAAAAAGATATTATAGATCACATTCATGGGCAATTGTAGTATCGCTTCCTGGGCATAACAGGCCACCGCCAGCATAAAACACCAGGTGGTGATACCTGCATAAATTGCCTTTATCAATGGATCCCGACAACGGATAAAGTGGTATAAACCAGTCCGCAATACGGCATAATGCAATAGGGTATATAGAATAAGCCCTATCCATCCCAATTCAACACCCATCCGTACAAAGGAGGAATCGTGCGGGAATTTCGATAATTCGCTGTCGGGATTGAACCGTTCGCCCCATACACCACAACTGCCCAATCCTCCTCCAATGGGATGACTTTGAATATAGGGCTGAATTTTTTTTTGGTTGGCCAGGCGCAGGTTCATCGAATCGTCTTCTTTGGGCTTAAAAGCCGATTGTATCCGGTAAATAACCCCGCTCGAGGTAGACTTTAAAACAAATGCGGCACCTAATAAGGTTAATAAAGCAGTGACAATCAGTACCCGGCGGTTAAATGTAATACCTGCATAAAAAATACCTCCAACAGGTATCAGGACAAAAGCGGTTCGGGTACCTGAAAATCCGATCACCCAAAAAGCCAGCAGCATGCCCAGTCCGAGTAATACCTTTTGCCAAATAGCGGTGGGCCCCAAAAACAGGGCCAGGCACATCATGGCGAAGCAGGCCATCAAAATACCAAATGTAGTAGGGTCGTAACAAAAGGATGGAATACGCATCATATTCCATTGGTAATACAGTTCGAAACGTTTTGGATCTGCGTAAATCCAGGCTTCTTCGGCCGCGATAAATCCGAAATATTGTTGTTTAAGACCGTAAAGTGCGCCAATAAAACAGATGCCCAGGATCAACTTCAGTAGCCACATCAGGGCTTTCCGGTTATTCTGGAAAGCGTACGCCCCGATAAAAAATACAACCTGCTGAATAGCCACACTCCTTACGGTATATAACCAGGCCATGCGCGATTCCGCTCCCGGATTCAGTACCTGTAAAATATTGTAGTACAACCAGACCAGCACCATATACGACAAGGGTGTTTTCATAAATGCCCAGTCGCGTTCCGTGAGTTGCCGTAATAATATACCGGTAGCAGTGATTAAAATCAAAAAATCAAGCAAAGTGCCAATAGGTGCCCCGGTAAATTTAGCACCAAAAACCACCAGCACCGCCGTACACAACATCATACCCAGTCCAATATTTGGATGCAGCAGACAAAAAAACACCAGGGGCAAGCCCACCAATACCCCGAATAACAAGACGCTTATTTTAAGATCCAGTCCCGATAATAAATAGGCCACTGGCAAGGCCAGCAATAGCAACAATGCCATGCCCAATGGGTTATTCATTTTTTGGACCCACAACAAACGCTTCACCCGCCTATGGAAGGCATTAAGGCAATTTTGTTTGTTGGTAAAAATGGATCCGCGCATAATTTGTTATCAGGCAGCTTTGTCATTTATCGCCTCGAGTAATTCGGCGACTCTCTCGTAATAATGATATTATGAGGGTGACTTTCAGTCATACCGGCATTAGTGATTTGTACGAACTGGGCTTTTTCCTGGAGTTCAGGGATTGTCATCGCTCCACAGTAACCCATGCCTGCGCGTAATCCACCAATATATTGCACCATGACCTCCTGAAGGGTTCCTTTATAGGGTACACGTCCTTCGATGCCTTCTGGCACTAATTTTTTGACGTCGTCTTCCACATCCTGGAAATAACGGTCCTTGGATCCTTTTTCCATTGCAGCAAGACTACCCATGCCGCGATAAGATTTGAATTTCCGTCCGTCAAAAATAATGGTCTCTCCGGGAGCTTCTTCCACGCCGGCAAATAAAGAGCCCGCCATAATGGTATTTGCACCTGCAGCCAGTGCTTTAACGATATCGCCGGTATACCGCACGCCACCGTCGCCGATAATTGGAATACCGGTGCCGCGCAGTGCTTCGTATGCATCATGGATAGCAGATAGTTGGGCTACGCCCACCCCTGCTACGATACGGGTTGTACAGATACTGCCAGGCCCAACGCCAACTTTAACGGCATCGGCACCTGCTTTTGCCAGCGCAAGAGCGCCACCACCTGTGGCCACATTACCACCTACGACCTGGAGATCGGGAAAATGGCTTTTAACCATAGTAATGGCATCCAGTACCCCTTTTGAATGGCCATGTGCTGTATCCAAACAAATGACGTCAACACTTACGTTGACCAGCATTTGCACCCGTTCCAAAAGATCGTATGTTACACCTACTGCCGCGCCCACCACCAAACGCCCGTAAGAATCCTTACAGGCACTGGGGAAATTGACGCCTTTCATGATGTCTTTGTAAGTGATAAGTCCTACAAGGTGGAAGGTGTCATCAACGACGGGCAGTTTTTCTATCTTATATTGTTGCAGAATTTGCCGGGCTTCATCAAGTGTAGTGCCTTTGGGGGCGGTAACAAGATTTTTTTTCGTCATGATTTCCCGAACAATACGAGCGGGATTAGCCTCAAATCGCAAGTCTCTATTCGTGAGAATACCCACTAATTTGGAACTTTTATCTACAATTGGAATGCCTCCGATGCTATGTTGCCGCATTAATCCGCGCGCTTCTTCAACTGTTGCATCCGGCTGAAGGGTTACCGGATCGATAATCATACCCGCTTCGGAGCGTTTGACCGAGCGGACCTGATCGGCCTGCTGCTGGATAGTCATGTTTTTGTGAATAATTCCAATTCCCCCCTGTCGCGCTATTGCAATAGCCAGGGTTTGATCGGTCACGGTATCCATGGCCGCCGACACAATCGGTGTCTTCAGCCGGATACTCCGGGTAAATTGCGTGCTAATGTCAACTTCGCGGGGAAGGACCTCACTGTAAGCAGGGACGAGCAGAACGTCGTCGAAAGTGAGAGAATGGCCAAGAAATTTTGGCAGTACTTTGTTATGGTGTGTTTCCATCTGCAAATGTACGGCAAAGTTTTTCTTGATTTAAATTTATTTAATACTGTTCTTTTTCATTTGGGAATTGGGCAGACTTCACATCAGCAATATAAAGTCGGGTGGCATCACTGATGGCATCGAACAGTTCGAGGTACCTGCGCAGAAAACGGGGTTTAAAGTCTTTCGTTATGCCGATCATATCTTGTGTTACTAGTACCTGTCCGTCAGTATGCATTCCTGCACCAATACCAATGGTTGGGACAGAAATATTTTGCGAGACTTTTCGGGCAAGTTCGGCCGGAATTTTTTCCAAAACCAGAGCGAAACAACCGAGATTATCGAGTAGTGTGGCATCCGCAAGTAATTTATCCGCTTCGGTTTCCTCTTTTGCCCGCACGTTGTAGGTCCCAAATTTGTAAATACTTTGTGGCGTAAGTCCGAGGTGCCCCATTACCGGAATACCCGCCATCAGAATACGTTTGATGGATTCTTCCACTTCAGAACCGCCTTCGAGCTTCACTGCATGAGCACCCGATTCTTTCATGATCCGTATGGCGCTCGACAAGGCAATTTCAGAATTAGACTGGTAACTGCCAAAAGGCAAGTCTACCACAACCATTGCGCGCTGGACAGCACGAACCACCGATTGCGCGTGGTAAATCATTTGGTCGAGTGTAATTGGAAGTGTGGTTTCGTGACCTGCCATTACATTTGATGCCGAATCACCGACCAGTAAAATATCAATACCGGCTTCATCAAGGATGCGTGCCATGGAATAATCATAAGCGGTAAGCATAGCAATTTTTTCGCCTTTGCTTTTCATGGATTGAATGGTATGGGTCGTAACCCGCTTCATTTCAGAGGTAACTGCAGACATGTTCGTGTGATTTTATGGGTCAAAGGTTCACAAATAGAATGTAAACCACAAAGATTAGCAGGAAGGAATATCGGATTCAGGAAAGAAAACAGCCGGAGTGCCCTAAATCTTACATTTGGTCAGCAACCGCACTCCGACAAGCTTGAGGTTTGATGCCTGTCGGAGTGCCGGTATTGATCAAAATATCCCCAAAAGAAAAACAGGGGCTATCATTGCTGACAGCACCCTGTATAACCCCAAAAAACCAAATGAAAACTTCTTAAATATCGACGCTATAAAGCGATAATTTGCTGTTTATTTTAAATTGCCTAAACAACTATGATGCAAATATACAGGTATTCCATTGGAATAGCCAAACTTTTTTTTCAAAAAAATAAAAATATTTTTTTGTTCTGTCAACGCAATAAACCGACTACTTCTGTTTTGTTCATTTCGGCTAATATTATTGACGAGATAAAGGAAATCAAGGATAAAATAAGACAGAAGCGTGATGAAACTGTTCAACGTCTGTTGTATCTTTGTTCAATGAAATTCATTAAAAACGGTGCTGGATTAAAGGTACAAAGGGGTGTACTCCGGATACTGGCGCTCTGTATTATCTTTCTCCCTGGTTGTGGCCCCGATGAGAAGGCCCTTGTCCAGCAGAAAGTAGATGGCCGTATTGCTGAATTTGTAAAAAAGAGAAAAGAAGAATGCAGAACCGGTCTCCTGAATGAAGCGGAAAAAATAGTGGACTCTTTATTGCTGGCCGAAGCGCGAATACAATTGCGGGATTCCCTTAATCAGGCGCGCCCCTTCAAACCCGTCCAGCCACCCGTTGTTCTTCCTATTGACTCCCTGGAGGTAAAACCAATATTCAAAAAGGGCAATAATTAAGAAGTCTCTTTACCTTCCCAGGTGGATCAACAGCACACTCACGTCCGCCGGACTAACGCCAGAGATGCGACTGGCCTGCCCGATAGTGAGCGGCCGCATTTTACTAAGTTTGTCTCTGGCTTCATTACTTAGGGCAGTGATGGCCCGGTAATCAAACAATTCACTCAGGTGAAGATTCTCCAGGCGGTTCATTTTTTCTACCATCTCACTTTCCTTTTGAATATAGCCGTCATATTTCATATTAATTTCGGCCATCTCAATATATTCCTGCTTATAAGGCGAAAGAAAAGTCTTTAGTTCAGGAAGTGCATTCGCCAATCCTGCGATATTCGCCTGTGGCCGCAGTAGAATATTGTGGAGTTTTGTTTTTTGTACCGTTGGCGCAGTGTCTACTTCGTTCAGGTAACCGTTCACTTCTTCGGGTACCACAGCGGCATTTCGAAAGAAGGCTTCGATTTCCGCAGCAGCATTTCTTTTCATCCTGACATGATCCATTCGGATGTCCGCGCCAATCATTCCCAGTTGGTGAGCAATAGGGGTAAGGCGCAAATCGGCATTATCCTGGCGCAACAAAATTCGGTATTCGGCACGGCTGGTAAACATCCGGTAAGGCTCTTCAGTACCTTTATTCACCAGATCGTCAATCAATACACCGATATACGCTTCAGAGCGCTTTAAAATAAGAGGATCAGCTTCTTTCACTGCCAGAGCAGCGTTAATGCCTGCCATAAGGCCTTGGCATCCCGCTTCTTCGTATCCAGTGGTGCCGTTAATTTGTCCGGCAAAAAACAGGTTTTTCACCAAATGGGTCTCCAGGGTCAATTTTAATTGCGTAGGTGGAAAATAATCGTATTCAATGGCATACCCCGGGCGGAACATCTTACAATTTTCCAGCCCAGGCACCTGTTGCAAAGCTTTATACTGCACCTCTTCCGGTAAAGAGGAGGAAAATCCATTAATATAGACCTCACAGGTATCGCGTCCTTCCGGTTCGATAAACAATTGATGGGATGACTTCCCGCTAAACCGGTCAATTTTGTCCTCAATGCTCGGACAATACCGCGGTCCGAGCCCTTGAATCCGGCCATTGAACATGGGCGACTGATCGAATCCGGTGCGCAGCGTATCGTGAACTTTCTGGTTGGTGTGGGTAATATGACACGGCATTTGATCGGTGAGCGCAGGGGTATCGGTATACGAAAATTTGCCTGCTGGTTCATCACCGGGCTGGATTTCGCATTTGGAATAGTCGATGGTGCGTCCATCAATACGCGGAGGGGTACCAGTCTTCATCCGTCCTGCTTCAAATCCCAGTTCGACTAATTGTTCTGTGATGCCTTTTGCAGCAGATTCACCTGCGCGACCGCCACCCAATTGTTTTTCTCCAATATGGATAATGCCATTCAGGAAAGTACCATTAGTAAGTACTACGGCACTGCTCTCAATATCCAATCCCATTCCGGTTTTTATACCGCACACACGCCCATCTTTCACTATTAACCCCTTCACCATATCCTGCCAAAAATCAATGTTGGGATGCGCCTCAAGCAGTTGTCTCCATTTTCGGGCAAACATATTCCGGTCGCTTTGTGCACGCGGACTCCACATGGCAGGTCCTTTCGAAAGGTTGAGCATCCGGAACTGGACCATGGTGTGGTCAGTCACAATGCCCGAATATCCACATAGCGCATCAATCTCCCGTACAATCTGGCCTTTCGCCACTCCTCCCATTGCTGGATTGCAACTCATTTGGGCGATAGTCTGCATGTTCATTGTGACTAACAGGACTTTGCTGCCCATATTGGCTGCACCTGTTGCGGCTTCACAACCAGCATGGCCCGCGCCGACAATAATAACATCGTATTTTGGAAACATGGAAATTTCAATTAAAAGGGAGCAAAGATAGGGTTTTATAAGTTATGAGTTATAAGCTATGAGTTATGAGTTTTGTAGGGTGTGCCTAAACATGGTGTATAGCGTACCGTTGTAGCATGGAAACTTATTGGGTATGGAGGAGTACGGCCTTGAGGAGGAGAGGAACACCTGCATATCACACAGTACACATCACCACACAGTACACATCACGAAACTCATCACTCACCACTCATCGATTGATCGTCAGGTTTCCTGTTAACAATTTACTGCCATCTCCGGGATCCACAACGTAGTAATAGACACTATCGGGCAATAATTTGCCGTTCCAGGTGCCAGCCCATTGGTTGTCATATCCTTTTTGATGAAAAACTGCATTGCCAGAACGGTCATATACCCAAACGTCATTGCGTGGGAAAAGATCAATTCCGGCTATATGTCGTGGTAGGGTAATACTGAAGGCACGTAACTGATCGTGTGGCATTTAATCGCAAACGGCAAGTGCAATACTGTCTGCAAAAAACTGGGGGACGTCAAAAGACGTGTAAGTGGTTGGTCAAGGTGTCTTTACAAAAAAGGCTGTCATATACAAAGGCCTGGTATCTGCCTTCGCGGAGACGTGCGCGGGCAGAAGGATTATTGATACCATTCAGGTCGGTCCAATCGACAAAGTAGTTCCCTTTTCCCCCGCAATTCCAGGAGCAATCTGGCCGCCTTGTTCGCAGTTTTCGCCTGTCAAGGTCGCGGTGACATTCAATGGGGGAGGGCTGTTGATCACAAAGGCATGCGGAGGCAGTACACAGCTGTCGGCGTCAGCCATATAAAGCAAATAACTACCGGCGGGCAATGCTCCCGGGTCGGCAACAGCCATTCCTGCAGAAGTGGTGATGGAAAAAGTATAAGGTATTGCAAAATTGGTGCCGGGAGCGACCGCTACAGAAATATTACCCAGGCTCCCCGAACACAACGGCGGGAAAACAGTAACAGTACTCTGTCCTGTTGCTTCTACTACAGGTATCTCAAAAAAAGAAGTATCGGTCAATCCCGTAATATTATCAACTACAATACCCATTCCGGGGCCGGCCGGCAGGCCCGATACGATTGGTCCGCCCATTGTCCGGAACCACCACTTACGGTAAAGGAAACCCGCCCGGTTGCACGGCCGAATTTTGATGGATAATCGACTGATGCGATCACCTGAAGGGTGTAAAAAATGGCGGCGTTTGTTTCAGGAAGTAATGCCGCATTGCTTCCTGAAAGGTGGACAGCCGCGCATAGATGGTCAAAAAAATAAAAAACGCAAAGGATAATAAGTATCTCATGCCAAATCGGTTTGGAGTAACCTGTTAGTCCCAGGTCTGTAGCGTGTTTCCCAGGCACATCGTTCACTGATGATTACCGGCATGCTTGGGAAACACGCTACAGACCCGGGACTTGGGACCAACAGATTTGGGACCAAAATTACTTGATCTCCTTAAATCCGGTATACTTCCAGAGTGCTTTAGGAATTTGAATTCCTGTTGCAGTTTGGTTATTTTCGAGCAGGGCAGCCACGATGCGGGCCAGCGCGAGCGCGGAGCCGTTGAGCGTGTGTGCCAGTGCGAGTTTACCATTAGCGTCGCGGTACCGAAGTTTCAGGCGATTGGATTGGAACGTTTCAAAATTGGAAACGGAGCTGACCTCCAGCCACCGTTGCTGTGCAGCAGACCATACTTCGAAGTCGAATGTTTTCGCTGAAGCAAACCCCATATCACCTCCACAAAGCAGGAGAATGCGGTAAGGCAGTTCTAATTTGGCCATTAATTTAGACACATGCGCCAGCATTCCCATCAGTGCTTTGTAAGAATTGTCGGGATGTTCAATCCGGACAATCTCCACTTTGTCGAATTGGTGCACCCTGTTGAGTCCGCGTACATGAGCCCCCCATGCACCAGCTTCACGGCGGAAACAAGGAGTATAAGCTGTCATTTTGAGCGGCAGGTCTTTTTCATTCACAATTTCATCGCGGAGAATATTGGTGACTGGTACCTCCGCTGTTGGAATCAAATAAAGATTATCTTCTGTGCAGTGGTACATTTGCGCTTCTTTATCGGGAAGTTGTCCTGTTGCACGGGCGCTGTCTTCATTGACCAGCAGTGGCGGCATAATTTCTTCATATCCGGCTTTCACAGCTTCATCGACAAAAAACTGTATTAAAGCGCGTTGCAACCGGGCACCTTGTCCGCGATAGACAGGAAAACCAGAACCAGTGAGTTTTACGCCCAATTCAAAATCGAAGAGGTTGTATTTTTTGCCGAGCTCCCAATGCGGCACGGCATCGGCGGGCAAATCAGGGAATGGTTTTGACCATGCTTTGAACACTTTGTTCTCTTCTGGTGTTTTCCCTTTCGGAACTGATTTATGTGGACAATTGGGAAGGCCGTAAAGCAATTGGTCAAGATCATTTTTGATAATAACAGTAGCTTCTCCTGACGATTTTTCCTTCTCTTTCAGAGCCGCTACCATCTTTTTTTGTGCTTCTGCTTCTTCTTTTTTGCCTTGGCCCATCAGTTGACCTATGGATTTTGAAAGAAGATTCATTTCTGCACGGGATTCATCGAGTTCTTTCTGTACCGATTTTCGGCGGTCATCAAGAGCGATAATCTGGTCTACGACTTTAATTTGGGCAGCGGTCCAGTTGCGTTTACGCAATCCGGCGACAATCCGGCCTTTTTCTTCACGAATAACTTCGAGTTGGAGCATGTTGGTAAAAAATATTTTTCAAAAAACGCTGCAAGGTAGGGCGAATATAAAATAAGGTTTACCTTTGTGCGTTCATTTATATTGAATTTGTGATTTTGTGTGGTGGTTAAACTGATTTATTGATTGTCTGTATTGCCGATTTTTCCTTTTCAGTCCTGCAATTGATTCACGAACGCATCAGAATCGAATCGTTTTTCCACTTTTTTGCATAATTTCAATCAATTTTCTTGTGGGTTATTAACCATTCCATGTTCGGAATTTTTACTTTTTCTTAATAACTTTATCTGAACGAGGCTTAGTTCTCATTCCCAGATAAAATACTTTGAATAAGTATTTCATTGATATTTGTTTAAATTGCTCACGCGGTCTTTTGCGTCATCACTTTCCTGTTTTATCGTTAAACGGGGTTACTAGTTGCCTCAAGAACAAATTTTTGACCCTCTCCAATATTTACGCGAACGGATTAAACAAATAGCAAAAAAGTACTTGAACTAAAATTCTCAAAATATTTTTCAACAAAATATTTTTTTACTTAACTTTTCTCTTCCGGAAATGTATTTAAAGTGCATTCAACTAATGTGCTAAGATAGTAAGCCTTGCAGTTTTTTGCTGCTATCGCCTACCTTTACGGCCCCTTTCCTGTAATATTTACAGGGGATTCCGTCGCACATTTCCGACTTATCAACGAAATCGTAATTTAGTTTTCAGACGATGTATGACATTTTGCAGCTGAACGAAAAATTGGTTGCCGACCTTCGCGAGATCGCGAATGCGCTCGGCGTTAAAGGTGCAAACCGCCTTTCCAAACAAGATCTGGTCTATAAGATCTTAGATGAACAAGCACTAGCCGCTAAAAGCAAAGGCGGTGAACTTGTCCCGGAAGTGGATGAACCTGCTCCCGGACGGAAGATTGTGGTGCGTAAATCCGCTGCTGTGATTGCTGCCGAAGCAAGCGCTGCTCAACCTGTAAAACGAGGTCGTAAGCCCAAGCAGGAGGAAGAACGGGATGCCAAAAGCGAACCACCACCACCGCCACCGCAGCAGAAACAGGTCAAACAACCTGTAAGCCAGCCACAGGCTAAACAACAAAACCGTCCTGAGCGCAATAACCCGCCTCAACAACAGGTTCCTCCGCAACAACAGCCCCAGCAGCAACCACCGCCAACACAGCAGCGTCCGCCTGGCCAGCAGCCCCAGCAAACGCCGCCAGGAATGTACCGTGATCGGTATGGTCGTCTTCAGGGTGGACCTAATCCACAACAACAAAATCCACAACAACAAAATCCACAACAACAAAATCCACAACAACAAAATCCACAACAACAAAATCCACAGGATAACAATCCGCAGCAGCAAAACCGGCAGCAGCAACAAAACCGGCAGCAGCAGAATTATCCACCACAACAAAATTATCCGCAACAACGCCAGCAAAACCCGCCGCAACAGCAAACGCCGCCCGGGATGTACCGCGACAGATATGGCCGCCTTCAGGGTGGAACAAACCCCAATCAGCAGCAGCAGCAAAATCGTCCCCAACAGCAACCGCAGCAACGGCCTCCCCATCAACAGGGTGGTTACCGTGATCAGCGCCCCGGGAATGATCCCCATCTGTACGACTCAGAGGTCAATAAGTATGATCGCTATGAGGAGGATTTTGTACCCAAAAATGCCATGGAAGACGACGAGGAGGACATGGTGATCAACCGCGCTCCTGCACCTTCCCAGCAGGATATCCCTGTTGAAATAAACGCCCCCCAAGAGCGTTATGAAGAACCGCAGGAAGTAATGCATGTGGCGCAAAGAGAAAAATTTGATGTCGAACTCGATGCAATTATTGAAGGCGGTGGCACATTGGAAATGATGCCCGACGGCTATGGTTTCCTGCGTTCCTCCGATTTCAATTATGTCACCAGTCCCGACGACGTATATGTTTCTCCTTCTCAGGTCAAACTGTTTGGCCTGCGTACCGGCGACACTGTATATGGACCAATGCGCCCGCCGAAAGAAGGTGAAAAGTATTTTGCATTGCTCCGTGTGAACAAAATCAATGGATTGGATCCGAAAGATGTACGCGACCGCGTGC
>JBILHQ010000011.1:0-56027 GCA_044350415.1 Saprospiraceae bacterium
TTATAGTCACCGCGAAGTGGTTTTGTAAAATGATCGGTTTTCATCAGTTCCGTTGACAAGGCGTAAAACGCAGGCGATGCAGCGCATCGGCGAGGCTTTACAACGCAGTCAGCGGGGCGGAGGGAAATCGAGCAATTACAAAACCACTTCGCGGTGGCTATAATTAAACATAACTGCCAGTATGATATTAAATCGTACTGGCAGTTTTCATTGGGTTACCTCCTATTTGACCATAGCCTGCTCCGCTAAACTTTGCTTCCTGACTTACTAAGAACGTGCTCTATTGGATGTATTTAGCCTTAATACCCTTACCCTTCCCAAAGTGGTACATTATTTGTTACTCTCCATCGATATTTACTAATTAAACTTGACCTTACAGGCAATTTTTCCTCTGAAATATCTTTATCCAGCGTAACTATTTACCACATAGGCCACATAATTAGTTTTCACATAGCGCACATAGGCGTAGTGTCATCTAAGAGTACTCTTCGTTCTATGTGCGCTATCTAAAAAACCTTCTATGTGGTCTATGTGGTAAATAGTTACTATCCAGACAACATTTCTTCAACAACTTCACAACACAGCATGATGCCCAACAAATTGAAACTCCTCCTGTGCCTGCTGCTTTTTGCCCTTTCAGCCACAGCCCAGAAAAAAGAACTCAAAACCAAATTCGGAAAAGTTTCGGATGCTGAAATCTACATGACATCCTATGCAGGTGATCCCGCCGCTCCGGCAGTGGTGCTGTTCGACAAAGGATACGTTGATCACCGGTATGTGGACAATGTCGGTTTTATCCAGACTTTTGAACGCCATACCCGGATTAAAGTCTTTAAAAAAGAAGCATACAATTTAGCCAATGTCGCTTTTATGTATTATTCCTGGCAAAAAGTCGGCGATTTGAAAGCGACCTGCTACAACCTGGAAAATGGGAAAGTGGTAGAAACCGACCTGGAAAAAGCCAATATCTTTGATGAGAAAATCACGAAAAGCAGGATGTTGCAAAAATTCAGTATCCCGGCGGTGAAAGAAGGCAGTGTTATAGAATTCAAATACACCATTACCGATGAAGATGTCGCCGGAATACCCAACTGGGTGTTTCAAAAGGTGAGTGTACCCACTATTTGGAGTGAATATGAAGCCAATGCGCCTATCTTTATTGAGTACAGCAAAGTGGCGCAAGGTTGGGAACCGTTTTCGCTGTCGGAAGAAAAAGATTTGAATAAAACCATTAACCTTACTATTTCCGATCGGGGCTCGGGCACTACCATCCAAACAGGCATGCACACTGCTAAAATTGATTATGAGGCCAAGTCAATGCATTTCATACAAGAGAATTTGCCGGCCATGAAATCAGAGCCGTTTGTCCCCTCCCCTTATGATTATATTTCGCAAATCAATTTTGAAATCAAGGCCGTTTACCGCACGGATGTAGTCCCCAATGGTGCCACTTACCGATTGGGTTGTTGGAAAAGGAAGATTTGAACGGTACCGGATTGTTGCTAAAATCGTTGGAAGAAGTTTCCTGGGAACCCTTACAGAACAAAGTATCGACTAAAGAAGCCATCGTCGCCGATTTTATTATCCAACCGGAAGGGGGCATTTCGGGCAATGTCAGCTTTATGGTAAGTGGATACGGAACCGTCAAACAACGCCAGATGATTCAGGAAAAAGATGCCCGGCAAATGCTGACAACGACATTTAAAGAATGGGCTGCAGAAGGCACCTTTTCTGATGTAACAGTGGATCACCCCACCGAATGGCAGGAGCCTTTGATGAAAACGGATTTCAAATTGAAAACAGCAGGATTTGCCAACTTATCAGGCGACAAAATTTACCTCTCCCCTACCCTGGGTCTTGGTATGCGGGAGAATCCGTTCAAGAATCCGGAAAGAAAAGCAAATATTGATATGGGCGCGCCGCACGACGAAAGTTACAATCTTACTTTTGCTATTCCGCCAGGATACAAGGTGGAAGAAGTACCCAAATCGGCAAAAATGGCCTTTGGCGAAAACGCCCTTTCCTTCGATTATATCGTCGAAACAACACCGCAGGCAGTAAAAATAATTATCAAAAATAAAGCTAAAAAGCCTTATTTCTCCGTTGAGCAGTACACAGATTTAAAGCAGTTTTTTACAATGATGGCCACGAAACTGGAAGAGCAAGTGGTGCTAACCAAAATTGGAGGATGAAAATATGCTTTCCCCTGCTACTGCTCCTGGCTACCCATCTCGGTGCCCAGTCGAAATATGCTGTTTCAGATATCCCCCCGGAATTACGTCTTCATGCCAATGGCGTGATCAGGGATTACAGCGTCCATTTCGATGTTTTGAACAAAGGAGAAGCTATCGAAACGGAACATAAAGCAGTGACGTTACTCAATGAAACCGGCGCAGCACTATTTGGTGAAGTGGCATTTGGCTATTCGATTTTTTTGAAAATAGAAGATATTGAAGCCGCAGTATACGATGCCAAAGGGCTGCTGGTACGCCAGTTGAAAAAGAAAGACATTGAAGATATCAAGCCCCCACAATACGCTGTGGATGACAGCCGGTACAAAATATTGCGATTACCGGCACGTGCTTTCCCTTATACGGTGGAATATACTGTGGTCCGGCACCACATGGGTCTGATGTTTTACCCCTCTTTTTTTCCCCAGGAATCGCCGTCCTTCGCCGTCGAGGCGGCCCGGTTTTCTATCACCATGCCACCAGGCGAGGAAGTGCGTATCAAGACGACTAACCTGCCGGAAGGCGCTCAGAAAGGGATGTTTTTATGGGAATTTAATAATATTCCACCCCGAAAAAACGAACCTTATGCTCCCATCGGGTACCAAAGCGCGCCCAGAATTCTGAGTGCGCCCACTTCGTTCCGTTTCGGTGGCTTCGATGGCAATATGACGACTTGGCAATCGTACGGCGCGTTCATGCAACAACTCAATAAAACCCAACAAGGCCTGCCGCCGGAGACCACCCAGAAATTGCAAAATATGGTGGCCGATTGCCCCGATCAGGCATGCAAAATCAGGAAAATTTACGATTACCTGCAATCGAACACCCGTTACTTTTTTGTCGGTCTGGGCATAGGAGGCTGGCAACCCTCACTGGCATCGGAAGTGGACCACAATAAATATGGCGATTGTAAAGGGCTGAGCAATTACATGGTTTCGATGCTCAATGCGGTGGGCATTACGGCCTATTATGCCATTATCAGGGCAGGCGACACCGAACAACAAGCACAATATCCGGACTTCCCAAATGCATGGTTCAACCATATCATTGTATGTGTGCCCAACGGGAAAGACACCACCTGGCTGGAATGTACCAGCCAGACCGAAAGTTGTGGCTTTTTAAGCGATTTCACGGATAACCGACCAGCCCTGTTGATCACACCCTCTGGTGGCCAATTGGTGCAAACCCCGCAATACAATGAGACAGTTAATACCACGCACCGCCAAACAAATATTGCGATCGCTCCCGATGGAAGCGCGAGCCTCCAATCGACTGATTTGTACACCGGTATTTCTCAAATTACACCTGCCGCACTGGAGGATTTTCACGATGAAACCAGAAAAGAATATTTGTACAAAATATTAAAAATCAATGATTTTGAAATTATTGATCTCCAAATTTCCCGAAAAAAAGAGAAAATCCCGAGCGCAACTATTCAACTATCGCTCACCTTGCCCAAACTGGCCTCCGTCAGCGGCAAACGGATTTTTATTCCCGTCAGTCTGTTATCCACGAAACCAGGATGGCCAACAATGCCCGACAGCCTCCGGCACCAGCCGATACAGGCCGATTCCCGCGGAAGCACGGAGGACGACCAGGTTGTATTTACGCTGCCGGAAGGCTATCAGTTGGAAAGTGCTTTTGCCCCGATAAATATCACGAGCGCATTTGGCCATTTTAAAATGTCCGTCGTGCAAGACCAGGAAAAAATACGGCTGCACAGGCAGCTCATCCTTAACAGCAATATTCAACCCAAAGAAAAATTCGATGACTTTATCCTATTCCTGAAAACGATTGCCAAAGCGGATAAAATGAAATTAGTTGCGGTGAAAAAGGGTTAGTGGTAAGTGGTTAGTGGTGGTGAATAGCGGGTTAAATATTCGCTAAAAGTGAAAATGTTTAGTATAAATAACGTGAGATCGGAGACAATTACTATTCAGTCCCTACTTCGATCGTTCTTTTTCACGAAGAACCACGGAGAAAATCGCACTGTCATCCTTGAATAAAGTGAACGAGGCACGGAGGCACAGAGTTGATTTTTACGACCTCCAACAGTTACTGGATATTCACCCTTCCACATGTAAAGCCCCTCTTCGCCTCCGTGTCTCTCCGTGCCTTTTCTCCGTGGTTCCCCGTGTAAATACGGCATCCCGAGGGCCCCAATATGGTGACTATCATAGTAATTATCTCCGAGATCACGTTAAATATAGTGTTTATCTGATAATTCAGTCAGGATCTTCGGTAGAATGCCGGGGCGACCCACAGTGAATCTTTTCAAATTTCCGAAGTAATCATCCTTATTGGAATTATTAGGTACCAAGCAGGAAGAATGAGGCTCGTAAGTGGCTCTTTGATGGATGAATTTACTAACATTGCGGCATTATTTCATTCACAATCGCAATTCACGCCATGAAGCAATTATTGCTCTTCATTTTCTCCTTTATTGCCTTTTCCCCGGCCGCATTTGCTCAAAAAAATGCCGCGTGGCACCCAGCCCCCAATCCTATCATGACCACCTGGGGCGAACAATTAAATCCCAATAAAGTCTGGCAGGAATATCCCCGTCCGCAAATGAAGCGGGAGCGTTTTGAAATATTGAATGGGCTTTGGGAATATGCAATTGTCCCTGCGGAACTGGCAAAACCCCTGCAATATGACGGCCAGATTCTGGTGCCTTTTTGTGTCGAATCAGCGTTGTCTGGTGTAAAAAAGTCTGTATCGCCACAACAACGGCTTTGGTATAAAAGAAGCATTAAAACATCGAAAAAATGGAAAAACGGACGGGTATTGTTGAATTTTGAAGCCGTGGACTGGGAATCAACGGTATATATCGACGGAAAAGAAGTGGGCAATCACCGGGGCGGCTATGATCCTTTTTCTTTTGATATCACAGCGTTTGTTAAACCTGGAAAAAAACATACCCTGACAGTAGCAATCTATGATCCCACTGATGCGCCCGACGCTATCAACCCGCGCGGTAAACAGGTGCTGGCACCCAACGGCATTTACTATACACCTGTTACCGGTATTTGGCAAACCGTATGGATGGAACACGTACCTGACACTTACCTGGAAGACTACCACCTCCAAACGGATATCGACAAAAACACCGTTACCATCGAAATCAATACGAAAAATATTATGGCAGGTGATCAAATTCAGGTAATCGTCCGTTCCGGTGAAAATATGCGCATGCCCACCACTGGCAACACTTCGAATATCATCCTCACCCAACAAACCATCACCCCTGGAAAAATTGCAGCATTGACCCTGAAAAATCCACAACTTTGGTCGCCAACCTCCCCTTATCTGTACCATCTTGACCTTCGTATTGTGCGCAACAAAAAAAATATAGACGCCGTTGCCGGGTATTTTGGCATGCGGAAAATCAGTCTTGGAAAAGGAAAAGATGGTATTGTCCGGTTGCTGCTAAACAATGAACCCGTGTTCCAAAATGGTCCGCTGGATCAGGGATTCTGGCCCGATGGCATTTATACCCCGCCCAGTGTTCAAGCCATGCGGTATGATTTGGAACAACTCAAAAGTATGGGGTTCAATATGTTGCGCAAGCATGTAAAAGTGGAGCCGCGCATTTTTTACCGCCAGGCCGACGAATTAGGGCTACTCGTGTGGCAGGATATGCCCAGTACCAACGGATATGGCAATGAGAAAATACCTGAACTGACTTTCTCCGCAGAGCACAGTGACAATTTCAAAAAAGAAATAGAAGCAATGGTAAAAACCCATTGGAACTATCCTTGTATCGCGATCTGGGTGCCGTTTAATGAAGGCTGGGGACAGCACCGTACCCGGGAATTTGGCGATTTTGTAAAAAAACTTGATCCTGACCGATTGGTGAATTTTACATCGGGCTGGACTGATATGGGCGGTGGCGATATGCTCGACATCCACCATTACCCGGACCCTGCTTTGCCCACACCTCAAAAAGACCGGGCAATTGTACTCGGTGAATTTGGCGGACTCGGCCTAAAAGTGGAAGGCCACACCTGGCAAAAAGAAAATTGGGGCTACCAAAAAATTGATACGAAAGAAGATCTGCTGGCGCTGTACGGCCATTTTTACCGATCGGTCTTCCTCCTGCGCGATACGGCAGGTCTCAGCGCCTGCGTGTATACCCAAACGACGGATGTGGAAACAGAAACCAATGGCCTGATGACTTACGACCGCAAAGTGATCAAAATGCCGGCTGCTGATTTAGCCGCTATTCACAACGGCTATTTTGCCCCCGAAATCAACACTGTACAACGCATCTTTTTAGATAAAAAAGATGTAGGATTCCTCCCTTCACAAATTCAGGGAGCAAAGATCCGGTATACCTTAGATGGCTCAGAACCATTGGAATCCAGTACTTTGTATGTCGAACCTATTACTATTGGCCAAACGAGTACCGTTAAGGCGCGTTCCTTTTTCCCTGATGGTCAAAAAAGTGCTGTAAAAACATGGACCCTGGAAAAAGTAAAACCCAAACCTGGGGTCGATTTTTTCCGGCAACCTGATCCGCAATTAAAAGTACAATATTTTGAAGGCGGTGGCAATGTGCTGGCCGATTTTAAAAATTTGAAGGCGATACGCGAAAGTTTTGTCAACAGCATTGATCTGGCACCCGCCAAAAACCGGGAGTCAGCATTCGCCCTGACTTATACGGGTTATATCGCTGTACCCAAAACAGGTGTCTACACCTTTTCTCTCCTCTCCGACGATGGCAGTGCTTTAGATATCGGGCAGGAGCCGCTGATCACCCATGATGGCTTGCATGGCGATACTGAACGGACAGGCGATATCGCGCTTCAAAAAGGGTACCACCATTTTAAATTAACTTATTTTCAAAATTTGGGAGGAAAAGCCCTGAAAGTATTGGTAGAAGGCCCAGGAATGGCGCGGCAGGAAATTCCCTCGGAATGGATGTTCCATTGATTTTCAACCCCGAAAAGCGGAAACCTTGTTACTGTTATTGATGATATAATTCACCTTCCGCAATGATTTTGGCTACCTGTTCTAACAATGAATACCCATAGGTTGCGGCCTGAAATCATTACGAAGAATTTATATCACTTATGTCAACGCAAAACAAGTACCTGTATGTCTTCAGCGCTTCCAAAACGGAAGGTGAAGCCTCTATGAAAAACCTGCTGGGTGGCAAAGGTGCCAATCTGGCTGAAATGTGCCGTTTAGGTATTGTTGTCCCTCCTGGATTTACGATTACCACCGAAGCCTGTACGGAATACACCCTGAAAGGCAGAGAATACGTCCTGAACCTGATTAAAGAAGAGGTGCAAAAGGGCGTTGCGGTGATCGAAGCAGAAATGGGTAAAACTTTTGGCAATGCCGCCGATCCTTTACTCTTATCCGTGCGCTCCGGAGCCCGCGCCTCTATGCCTGGCATGATGGACACTATCCTCAACCTGGGCCTCAATGATGAAGCCGTGGAAGGACTGGCACGCAAAATGGGTAACGACCGTTTTGCATGGGACTCTTACCGCCGTTTCGTACAGATGTATGGTGACGTGGTGATGGGACTCAAACCAGTCTCGAAGGAGGACCATGACCCGTTCGAGGTGATCATAGAGATGGTAAAAGATGCAAAAGGCGTTGAATTAGATACCGATCTCGACGCCGACGATCTGCGCGAGCTCGTTCAACGTTTCAAATCATTGATCCGCGCCCGCTTGGGCCGTGAGTTCCCCACTGATCCCTGGGAACAATTGTGGGGCTCCGTATTGGCCGTCTTCGAAAGCTGGAACAACGATCGCGCTAAGGTTTACCGCGAGTTGAACGATATCCCGGAATCATGGGGTACTGCAGTAAATGTTCAGGCAATGGTATTCGGCAACCTTGGCAACTCCAGCGCTACAGGCGTGGCATTCACGCGCGATGCCGGTACCGGAGAAGACCTGTTCAACGGCGAATTCCTTGTCAATGCGCAGGGCGAAGACGTGGTTGCGGGTATTCGTACACCGCAACAGATTACACTGGAAGGTTCGCAGCGGTGGGCGCAATTAGCCTGTGTAAGTGAAGAAGAACGCCGCAGGCTCTATCCATCGCTGGAAGAAATAATGCCGGAAGTGTACCAACAACTGGTCCATGCGGAAACCACGCTGGAAAATCACTATAAAGATATGCAGGATGTGGAGTTCACGATTCAGGAAGGTAAACTCTGGATGCTCCAAACCCGCAACGGCAAACGGACCGGCGCTGCTATGGTGCGCATCGCCATGGAAATGTTGCGCCAGGGCATGATCGACGAAAAAACCGCGCTGATGCGGGTAGGCCCTGATCGGTTAGACGAATTATTACACCCTGTTTTCGACAGTACGGCCCTGAAAAACGCCCGGGTACTCGCCCGCGGTTTACCTGCTTCGCCGGGCGCTGCCACCGGTCAGATCGTATTTTTTGCCGATGAGGCAGAAGAATGGGCAAAAAAAGGCCATGCAGTTATCCTGGTTCGCCTCGAAACCTCTCCCGAAGATCTTCGCGGGATGAGCGTAGCGAAAGGTATCCTCACCGCCCGCGGCGGTATGACCTCCCACGCGGCAGTGGTGGCTCGGGGTATGGGCAAATGTTGCATTTCAGGTGCGGGTGCTGTACACGTGGATTATAAAAACCACACCATGACCATCGATGGCAAAACCTGGCAGGAAGGCGACTGGATTTCGCTCAACGGTACCACTGGTGAAGTATATGAAGGCAAGATTGCAACAATGGATGCCGAACTCAGTGGCGACTTTGGCGCGATGATGGAATTGGCAGATAAATACCGCCGCATGGAAGTACGGGCCAATGCCGACAGGCCTGAAGAAGCCTTGATGGCCCGAAGATTCGGCGCAACAGGTATCGGACTCTGTCGTACAGAACACATGTTTTTCGAAGGCGAGCGGATTCGCATCGTACGCGAAATGATCCTGGCCGACGATGAGGCAGGACGCCGGAAAGCACTCGCCAAACTCCTCCCAATCCAACGCACCGACTTCGAAGGTCTTTTCCGGGAAATGGATGGCCTGCCGGTTACTATTCGCCTGCTCGATCCTCCATTGCATGAATTTGTGCCACACGACGAAGCCAGCCAGGAATTAATGGCGAAGGAGATGAAAGTATCGCTGGGAAAAATCAAAATGCGGGTGGAAGAATTACACGAATTCAATCCGATGATGGGGCATCGGGGATGCCGGCTGGGCATCACCTACCCGGAAATTACTGAAATGCAAGCCCGGGCTATCCTTGAAGCGGCGCTCAACATGAAAAATAAGGGAATTGAGGTAAAAGCAGAAATAATGGTACCGTTGGTCGGAACTGTGCGGGAGTTTAATGCACAGGCAGCCGTCATCCGCAAGACCGCCGAGGCTGTTTTCGCCGAACGGGGCGACCAGATTCATTACATGATCGGTACCATGATCGAAACGCCACGCGCTGCATTAATTGCGGAAAGTATAGGTGCGCAAGCCGAATTTTTCTCCTTCGGCACCAATGACCTCACGCAAATGACACTCGGATTTTCCCGCGATGATGCCGGCAAATTCCTGCCTTACTACCTGAAAAAAGGAATGTACGAACGCGACCCATTTCAATCCATTGATCAAAAAGGCGTAGGTATTTTAGTTCAAATGGCTACTGAAAAAGGTCGTGCAGTCCGTAAAGACATCGAAATTGGGGTATGTGGCGAACATGGCGGAGATCCCGCTTCAGTGGAGTTTTTCCACCGTGCCGGCCTCGATTATGTGAGTTGCTCCCCATTCCGGGTACCGATTGCACGGCTGGCAGCTACACAGGCGGCTATCAGAGAGTAAAAGTGAGGAAAGTCGAATCGGTAGTCAACCACTTAAGGGTTGGTGCCATTTAAGAGTTATTTTTTGATTTCAGATTTCAGAAGTAAGATTTCAGATGTAAGATTTGGGCCTTGTGGTTGCTGAGCCTGTCGAAGTATGATAAGGCCCTTTCATCACTTTCATGGAAGAAAACAGCGTATTGTGGCCAAATCTGAAATTTGAAATCTTACTCCTGAAATCAAAACAACTCTCAAGCGGTTGACGACCCGATATTCGATATTCCCTATCCTTCCACCGCCCTCACCCTGCCCGCTAAAAATACACTCGCCAGAATTAAGGCTATTGAAAAATATCCAACCCAGGCGTAATGCTCTATTCTCCCATTGCTGCCTTCCACCACAATGGCACCCGCTATATTAGCGGCCACCCCTGATGCCAACTGTTGCATAGAAGAGTTTATACTCATAAAGCCCCCGCGGTTTTGCGGTGTTACCACCCCCGAAATAATGGCTTGTGTGGGAATCATCCTGCCATTAGCAGCAATAAAAAACATGCCGGATATCGACAGTATTATCCAAATGGGCATCGGCAACAAATTGGTAATCAACCAGACTGGAACAAGGGAAAACAACGCAAAAAAGATAAAAACGCGGTGTTTACCCACACGATCGGCAATTTTCCCCACCAAAGGCGACGTAAATATCGTTAAAGCGCCCCCTACTAAGTAGATCAGGAAAATTTGATCTTGCCGAAAACCCGCATTCCCCACCAATGCTGGTGCGATAAACGGTATGATACTGAAATGCCCCATCATTAATACAATCGACAGGGTAAGCGCACGCATTTGATTGGGAGTATGGAAAATATCCGTCAATACATGAAATGGATTCCCCCGCGGATGATCGTCCTCCTGTAAGTGCTTATTAATCGGCGGAACGCCCACCATAATACCCAATATAACCAGCATGCCTATTCCGCCGATCGCCAGAAAAGGCATGTGCCAACTGTAATGAGACGCCAACCACAAGCCACTCGGCACGCCCGCCACGGAGGCCAGTGAAAAAGCCGTCATCAGAAAACCCATCGCGCTGGCCCGGCGCTCGTATGGAAAAGTATCGCTCACTATCGATAATACTTGTGCGCCAATCATTCCGCCAAAAAATCCGGCAAGTACCCGGGCACTCACCAGCAACAGGTAACTGGGAGCAAACGCACAGGAAAATGTTCCAATCACAAAACCAATATACGCAAACAATAATACTTTCCGACGGTCGAACCGGTCCACAAAAAATGCAGAAGCAAACCCAGTAATCGCAGCAGTAATACTATAGGCAGAAACCGCAAAACTAAACTGCTGCGGCGTAATAGAAAAAAGTTTCATGAACTGTGGCCCCAGTGGCATCATGATCATAAAATCCATGATATGCGTGAAGTTAACGGAGGCAAGAATAATAAGGAGCAGGCGTTCTTTTGATGTCATATCCCATAAACGCAGGTTTGGGGGGAGAGGTTGCAAATTAATCCTGCCCTACATGTTCATCACTACCAATAATGATATATTTGCCAAATTAACTAACCTAAACTTATGCGTCTTCTCCTTTTTGCCCTTTTACTTCTCCCATTTTTTGCTGCTGCACAAACAATAAATCCAGCACTCGTACGGTCTTACTGGCCTGCCCGATGGATCGCACACCCCACCACTCCCGGCAAACAATATGGCGTGTTCCATTTTCGAAAAACAGTGGAATTGGAGAAAAAACCAGGAACTTATGTGATTCATGTTTCGGCCGACAACCGCTATCGCCTTTATGTCAACGGCGCGCTGGTGTGTGAGGGACCCGCCCGCAGCGATACCCAACACTGGTATTATGAAACTGTTGACCTAGCACCTTATCTAAAATCAGGCACCAATACCCTCGCTGCCTTAGTCTGGAACGGCGGCGAAAATGCGCCTTTTGCACAAATGAGTTTCAGATCGGCATTCCTCGTGCAAGGCGACACCGATGCCGAAAAGGCTGCCAATACAGATGACAAATGGAAGGTACTCCAGGACAATGCCTACCAGGCTGAGCCACTCGACATGGCAAAAATGCAAACCTATATGGTGGTGGGCGATGGCGATCGTATTGACGGCAATACCTATCCCTGGGGCTGGGAACAACCCGGTTTCAACGATAGTCAATGGACCGCAGCCCGTACCCTGTGGGCTGGTACCAAGCCCCGCGGATTAGGCTCCGATGGCAACTGGATGCTGGTGCCTTCCCCCATTCCCCAAATGGAGCGTTTCGATCAACGAATGGCCACTATGGCACCTTTGGGAGAAACACAAAGGGCGTCTCCCTTCCTTAAGGGCGAACAATCCCTGACTATACCCGCACACGCCACCGCAACATTTTTGATTGATCAGGGACATTTGACCAATGCTTACCCCCAATTGGTGATCAGTAAGGGAAAAAACACGGCAATACGGATCACCTATGCAGAAGCATTAGTCGATGACAAACGCCAAAAAGGCAACCGAAATGATATCACCGGCAAGCATATCATCGGTATGAGTGATGTATTCGTAGGAGATGGCGGCGATATGCGGCGCTTCAGTCCGTTGTGGTTCCGCACGTTCCGGTATATTCAATTGGATATCAAAACCGGCGATGAGCCGCTTACGCTGAACGATTATTACGGTTTGTTTACCGGTTATCCACTACAGGAAAAAGCGCAGTTTGTTTCAAGTGATCCTTCTTTGAAAAAAATATGGGAAACTGGCTGGCGAACAGCACGGCTCTGCGCTGGCGAAACCTATTTCGATTGCCCCTACTACGAACAATTACAGTACACTGGCGATACCCGCGTTCAATCGTTTATTTCGCTGTATGTCAGTGGCGACGACCGGCTCATGCGCAAAGCATTGACAGACTATGACCACTCCCGTATTCCCGACGGACTCACCCAAAGCCGGTATCCCTGTAATGACATGCAAGTCATCCCGACCTTCTCCTTGTTTTGGGTGAGTATGATCCACGATTACAGCATGTTACGTAATGATGAAGCGTTTGTAAAATTGCTGTTGCCCGGTGTGGAATCGGTATTAAAATGGCACGAAGATCGCCTCGCCGCAAACGGCATGAATGGAGCGTTAGATTGGTGGAACTTTGTGGATTGGGCGTGGCCCTGGGTAAATTCGGAAGGTTTTGGAGGGGTTCCAGATGGTGCCCACGCTGGTGGATCTGCCATTTTATCCCTTCAATTTGCCTATACCTTGCAGCAGGCTGCCGAACTCTTCGAAAATAATCCCCCTAAAGCCGCACATTACCGGAGTTTAGCCCAAAAAATAACCTCCGCCACCTATAGGCTGTGCTGGGACAAAACACGTGGTTTACTCGCAGACATTCCCGATAAGTCGAAGTTCAGCCAACATGCCAATATCTGGGGGGTATTGACCGACGCAATACCGAAAGCCGACCAAAAGACTGTTTTACAACGCATTATGGAAGATAAGTCCATCCGGCAGGCGACTTTTTATTTTAAATTTTACTTGTTCCAGGCTTTAAAAAAGACGGGAATGGGGGATGCTTTTTTACCACAATTAAAACCCTGGCACGACATGGTAGCCAATGGGCTCTCCACTTTTGCCGAAGAGCCCGATCCGACGCGCTCCGACTGCCATGCGTGGAGTTCGTCGCCGGTTTATGAATTTTTATCCACTGTATGCGGTATTAATCCCGGTGCAAAAGGTTTTCGGGAGGTGAAAATAATCCCCTATCTGGGCGATTTGAGCACCGCTGAAGGTGCTATGCCGCATCCTGACGGCATGATCAGGGTAAAGTATAAAAAACTGACCGGAAATGGCTTGGAAGCAACAATTGAATTGCCCGGAAAGTTGACAGGAGAAATGGAATGGAAAGGGCAAAAGAAACGATTGAACAGTGGATCGCAGGTGGTTATTTTTAAATAAATTCCCACTTCCGCGTCGACGATCCCTCTTTCACGACTACCTTATAGTTATGAAGTCGGGCTTGCCGCAGTAGTTTTCGGAGCAATTGACCGGGATAAAAGGCGGTCCTGTAAAAATGGCCGCCTTTTATTTTTTGAATATCTTTTAATAAAACATAACAGGAAGAAGCACAGCGATGGCCGAAAAAAGAATAATCATAAGAAGGATTGTCGATGTTCCTGTGATAAAAATCGAGCAGGAATTGTTTCTCCGTATCATTGACCGGAATGAAAATGGAGGTCTCTTTTTTATCTTTTACAGTTGTCTCCCAGGCGGCGACGGTCTGTTTTTGAAAAACACAGTTTTTTGACCGATTGTTAGAGAAAATATGAATCTGCGATTTGTCCTTGTATATAAAGTCATACACATGGTCATCAATCTGAAGCACTACATGTCCGCCAAATAATCCACCGATTTCCTTATACGACTGCCGGTATTTCCACCGGCGAATGGAACCGTGGAACATGCGTACGATAATAATTGAAGCAGGCATTTTCTCTATTCTCACAACTTACTGAACATTTATTTGTTTTAGATATTATGCGCAATGAATCTGCCTTGTTGGCCCTTCGCCCTGAACTGGAATTAGATACTACTCAATCCACACCCGTCGAAATATTTCAAAATAATACTTTACGTCCGATTCTGAAAATGCAGCATGCGCTGCTCACCCAATTGTTCCGTAAACAGATAGAAAAACGAAAAAACGTTTATTTCCAACTGCCCGAAAAAGATCGTTTGGGGTGGATTGCCCTGTCTGTGCGTTCTGACCAACGGTTTCGGTATCAACTAGCAGGCATGGTCATTGGCCATTTTACAGCTACTGAACTTGACTTTTTCTCCGACAATGAAGAAGAAGCAATGCGCAGATTAACTGATTTATTGGTACAACGCCTCCAAAGTGGGGTTTACGAAGTTTAGTCCCTATTCTCTTCTCAATGCCTCCACAGGATCTAACCGTGCCACTTTTACCGCCGGATAGGTTCCAAAAATAACGCCCACCAGAATGGCGACGGTGGAAATGATCAGAAATGTATTCCAAGTGAGTACAGCGCTAAAAGGCACGTCCGCAAAAAAGCGAATAATGGGAATGGCGATCATCGCAAACCCGCTCCCAAACAGAAGTCCTAAAAAACTGCCGAATGCCGAAACCGTGATGGATTCGCCTAGAAATAGTCGCCGGATATCTCTGTTTTTAGCACCTACCGCTTTTCGAAGGCCTATTTCGGCAGTTCGTTCATTGACCGAGATCAGCAGCACATTCATCACGCCGATACCGCCCACCACAACAGAAATGCCGATAATCATGCCCATAATAATCCGGAACAACAGAAAGCCTTTGGCGGTCTGATCAATCCAGTGCTCCTGGCTGAAAACGTTAAAATCGGTATTTTGTGCACCAAATTCTTGTTTTAGCCAGGCTTCTACCTGGGTTTTCGCTACCGGTACATCTTCCGTTTTGTCCATTTCCATGATCATGCCGGGAGGAGCACGATGCAAGTCGGCACTACTGAGCAATGAAATAGGCATATAGACAGCAGCAGGAGCATCTTCCTTTTTGTCTTTTGACACCCCTACAATCCGGAGCGTATGCCCTAATGCAACGATGGAGAGTCCCGGCACAGTACGCAGATCGGCTGTTCCGGCAATAAGTTTGGCTAAGCGCATATTGACAATGGTTTCCTTTTCCTGGTTGCGAAAGGCCATAGCCGAAAAAATATTCCCATAATTAATCATTGTGTGCCCCCAGGGCGTTTCAGCCATACAACTTATCCTGGCACCGAAGGCAGCGTCGCGGCCAGCTACCTGAATTTCGCGATTGAAACTGGTGTTCAAATTGGCCCGCACTGCAAGCGGCACACTAGCTTTCAGTCTGGCAAACTGCGCATAATCCAGCACCTGAAAAGTGTCTTTTCGCACCTGAAGGTCATTGATCGTCTTGTCAGTTTCTGTTTCAACTGCCAGCACATTGATACTGGTTTGAGCCGAAATCTATTCGCGGGCGAACTTTTCCAATCCGTCAATCAGGGAAAAAGTAGCCACCAAAGCAGCCACGCTAATCACGATGCCCAGCACTGACAGAAAAGTATGGAACAAATTAGATCGGATATTCTGAATAGCCAACCCGAAGGACTCAAGAAAGTTGCGCAGCATAAGTGTGGTAATTTTATCGCGCAATTAAAGGAAAGCCGCAGGAAGCAAAAAGTCATTTTCGATAAAAGGGTACAAATTCTTGATTGGCATGGTATTATTCGGTACAAGGTTATTTCCCCCCTACCAGATGTCACCGTGATTTCCTTGTTTTTCCCCCTACCAGGTGTTACCTGGTAGGGGGAAAAACAACCTTATTCCCGCACCAGTTGTCCCACCTGCACATCGCCATTTTCCCAAATCACCTGCACGCTATAGACACCCGCAGGAAGATCAGTCACGGGAATAGCGGCACCTGATTGGTAGGCACTAATGGATCGCACCAATTGGCCTTTCATATCAGTAATCCACACCTGAGCCGGAGCAGTGCGCCCGCTCAGGTCCAACCGGACAGCATCAACAGCCGGATTGGGAAATATTTTCAAATCACCGGTAAGGATCTGCATATCATGAACCCCCGTAACGCCGCAAGTGATCGATTCAAATTTTTCAAATGCTTTCACCTGAAAATTGATGTATTGAGCAGCATAGGGCGACCCTGCAGCATACATATTCACATGGTCACCACCTATCGCCGTTTCCAAATAACTACTGACCCCCACTTCTAATGCCCGTGGATGGAGTTTTCCCGTGCCTTCGAGATAAGCAATACCCGCAGCAAGGCCACTTTCATAAAATACCACATCATCAGCAGTACCGTGAATACTCACCATTGGAACATTACCTTCATTGATCCATTGGTTGCTGTACAGTCCGCCGGAACGGTTGTAGACACCACTAATCCTGGAAGAATAAGTCCTGTTTTGTACTGTACCCGCATCACCTTCAAAACTACCGTTCAAATCCAGCGCGTTTTGAACATACGGGGTAATCATATCGGTTTCGCTCAAATAGGCCGTGTGCAAAGCGCAAACGGAACCCGCTGAATATCCCCCAATAAAGATATGGGCCGTATCCGCTTTAAAGAGATTGACCGTGGAAGCGTCCTGGCGGAAATAACGGACCGCCGCTTTCATGGAACCAACTGATTTGACTACCGTGCCCACAATTGACGTAGAGTCAGGAAAACCCAGTACCAGCAAGGGAAACAAGCGGTATTGTATTGAAACTGCCACATAACCCGCCTTGGCAAAACGCTCGCAATCAGCTTTCATATCTGTTTTATTGCCGAAAATGAAGCTGCCGCCATGGGCGAGAATCACGACCGGACGAGCAACGGCGTTGTCGCCCACAGGTTCATAAACATCCATTTGGAGGATGACGGTGTCGGCACCAGTGGCTGCCAGTTCTGCAAAATTGGGCGCAGGAGCGTAATCCACTGTCGTTTTTTTGACCTGGGTAAACACCGGACCTTTAAATCTGGTGCCATCGCAGGCCGCATTTTGGGCATTACCCGCATTAAAAAGGAAGACGGAACAAAAAAAGGATAGTAATAAATGCTTCATACGAAATGAGTTATGAGTTATGAGTTATAAGTTTTTGCAACGTATACGGCAGCCCTGATTTCTATTTTTGTGCTTCTCTTGAGATCGGAGAGATAAGATGAATAGAAATAACCATTCTGAAAATCAGGTCAATAACAAGAAATAGTTCCCGGGTTCACATTGCTTATAACTCATCACTAAGCAAAGGTAGTTTTTTTGTAAGTATTTACCCAATAGGCCACATAATTAGTTTTTCACATAGAGCGTAGTGTCATCTGAGAGTACTCTTCGTTCTATGTGAAAAACTAATTCTGTGGCCTATGTGGTAAATAGTTACGTTTTTTTTTACAAATTCAACGCTGCCCAATTTGAATCTTCATCGCCACCCATCATTTTAAATCCTTTTTTTACAAACATCCGGCGCATATTACCGTTGATTTTTAAGAAGGAAGCAGTAATGGAGGAATAACCCTGGGCGCGGGCAATTTGAATAATGAAATCTGTAAGAGCCCCGCCTAAACCCATATTTTGCCATTCATCGGTGACTAAAATAGCATATTCACACGATTCCCGCCAACCATCACCTACGATCCGAACCACACCGATGATTTGCTTCACCCCTTCCACTTCCACTTCAGCGACAATAGCCATTTCTCGGTCGTAGTCAATATGCGTCATCCGGGAGAGGAATTTATGGTCCATACCCTGCACTACACCAAAGAACCGGAAATACAAACTATCGCGGGAAGTATGCTTGACCAGCTCTGCTTCCATCGGTTCGTCTTCCGGGCGGATAGGTCGCAACAACGCATGCACACTATTGCGCAAAACAATAGTTTTCTGCCATTGCGTGGGATATGGAAGAATAGACAAATGATCGTAGGGTTCCCGTTGTTGGGAGGAATTATGCTCCAGCGTCCCGGCGGCATCCAGGGCCATACCGCCAGCAGCATTCATAGCGAATGGATTGATATCGAACTCTTTAATATCGGGAAAATCCATGATCAAGTAGGCGAACCTGCATAAAACGGTCTGCAGTAATTCGACAGGAGCCGCAGGTAAATGCCGGAACCCATGCAATAGCCGGGAAACGATGGTGCCCTCCACCAGGTGCTTTGCGAGGGCCAGGTTGAGGGGCGGCAAACCAATAGTGCGGTCTTTCCAAATCTCCGTAGCAGTCCCGCCTAATCCGAATACGATTACCGGACCAAATACAGGATCCTTGATAGATCCGATCAATACTTCGTGCTGCACTTGCATCATTTTTTCCACCAGCACCCCTTCAATGCGGGCGTCGGGCCGACGGCGGCGCACATTTTCGAGCATGATCTCCATGGCGTGGCGTGCCTCTTCTTCGTTGGCAATATCTAACCATACACCGCCGACATCCGTTTTGTGCCAGATATCGGGCGATTCAATTTTCATGACTATTGGGAAACCTGTGTCGTGGATGGCTGCCGAAAGATCGGCTGTCGTTTTAACAATCCGGCCGGCGTTAACAGGAATGCCGTAACAGGCCAGCAACTGCTTACTTTCAAACTCATCGAGATTAACCCGGTTCTCCCGTTGCGCTTTTGCCACAATGGCCTTGGCTTCGTCCCTGCGGATATCGGGGAATTCGATCGGCAAATCGGGTGGCATTTCATACAACATCTCGAGGTTTTCGCGGTAATTGGCCATCCGCATAAATACTTCGACGGCGCGCTCAGGGAAAGGGAGCCAGGGAATTTTCCCATTTTCTAATACTTCGCGGCCTTTCCGCACGTGTTCCATTCCCATCCAACTGGCATACACCGGTTTGGAATGCACGGCTTTGGCTTCAGCCACCACCGCTTCAGCTACTGCTACCGGATCGGTGATACTTTGAGCTGTTAAAATAACCAGCACAGCATCGACATTGGGATCGAATAAACAGGCGCGCAACCCAGCGCGGAACTGTTCGGCCCGTGCGTCGCCGAGAATGTCGACCGGATTGCCTTTGCTCCAGGCGGAAGGAAGAATAGTTTGCAAACCAGCAATCGTTTCAGGCTGTAATACCGCCATTTTTCCACCTAATTTCATCAATGTATCGGTGGCCAGAATAGCAGGCCCTCCCGCATTAGTGACAATAGCCAGTCGGTTGCCTGCGGGCAATGGCTGCATGGACAATGCCTGCGCACAGTCGAATAATTGCTGAATACTGATGACCCTGATGATACCGGCGCGTTTGAAAGCCGCATCGTAAACGGCATCATTGCCTGCCATGGAGCCGGTGTGCGACATCGCAGCCCGGGCACCTTCGGCACTTGCACCCGCTTTGAGCACCACAATCGGTTTAGACCGCGCAAAAGCCCTGGCCGCACTGAGAAATTTGCGGGCATTGTTGAGGCTTTCCATGTAAATCAGGATACACGACGTGCGGCTGTCGGCAGCGAAGTAATCAATAAGGTGGTCGAAAGAGATATCCGACATGCTGCCCAAAGAGGCAAAGTAACTGAATCCCACTTTTTTAGAGGCCGCCCAATCGAGAATCGCAGAGCCGATAGCGCCGCTTTGCGAAATAAAAGCCACGCGTCCCGGCGGTGGCATCGAGGGCGAAAAAGTTGCGTTTAGGTGAAGGGCGGGCATGAGTAATCCCATACAATTGGGTCCGATGATGCGCACCTTATTTTCGGCAGCAGCAAACATCAAATCCCGTTGCAGTTTTTCACCCGCTTCACCCGCCTCTTTAAATCCCGCCGACAACACTAATGCCGCCCGAATTCCTTTTTTGCCTAACTCCGCGATCAACGCCGGGACAAATGCTGCGGGAATAGCAATAATGGCTAAATCGGGCACTATTGGCAGACTTTTGGCATTTTTATAGCAGGCGTATCCCAGAACTTTGTTGTATTTGGGGTTAACACCCATTATTTTTCCTTCAAAACTTTGGAGGTTTTGTAAAATGGCACCCCCCACTTTTTCGGGTTTGTCGGTAGCCCCAAAAACAGCAATACTTTTGGGGTTAAAAAACTGATCGAGTATCTTTTTCATCGGTCAGAATTTCCAGTGTTTAGACAACAATGCCGCTCCGGTATGCAGGTGCATTTCATAGGTTTCCCAGATACGCAGTCCCGAAGTAGTACTGGCTTCCGGGAACGGCATGGTTTCGCCATTGACGCCAGCGATAAAATTGTCCACACATTTGGGCAAATCCTCGTTGTTGTAACCGCCTTCCAGCACCGCAAACAGTTTCCCCGGAAAGGTTTCCCCCAACAGTTTGCCCACTTTATGGTAAAAATGGCCAGTAGCATTCAACTGCAACAAGGGGTCAAACTGATGCGCATCAAAACCTGCGGATACAGCCACCACATCGGGGTTGAATTGCAGCACTGCCGGGAACAGGTACTCTATGGCATGCCACATGATATCGTCGCCACTGCCTGGCGGGAGGGGCACATTGATGGTATAATATTTCCCGTCCTCCTCGCCAATTTCATTCGAAAATCCATGCCCCGGATAAGCAGGATACTGGTGAAGTGACCAATACAGCACCTTGTTGCTCCGGTAAAAAATATCCATAGTGCCGTCGCCGAGGTGCCCATCAAAATCAAGAATCAGCACTTTTTTGCCCTCATTGACAGCATATTGGGCGGCAATCGCCACATTATTAAACAGACAAAATCCATTGGCCTCGTCGCGGTAGGCGTGGTGACCAGGAGGGCGCACCAACGCAAAATCGCCCTGTTCCATCGCCAGCATGGTCAATCCCACCGCAGCGGCCACCGCCTCGAAACTATGCCGGGAGACGATCGTATCGGCATCGAATGACAAGCTCTCTTCGCAGTGATGCCGCACTTTGTCTATATACTCCTGTGGGTGCACCAGATCAAGGAATTCCAGTCCGTCGGGCACCGCTACTGTCGGGACGAGCCCTTTAAAATAATCCAACCGGTGAGGTGATTCAGGATGGTCTTTGCCCGTATGGTGGCGGAGCACTGCGGGATTGTATAAAATTTTCATGTGCTGCGTATTTACAGCAAAGATAAGGAAGTGGAGGCAGTAAAGGGAGTGCTGACAATCATTGGTGGGGTTGAGTTTGGGAGGGGGGAGGGATGGTTCTTTAAGATTTGTATCTTTGCAGCATACATTGTTAAAAAATATGTACAAATCTCGCGATACTCCCGATGATGTAAAAAAATACAGGAGCAAATTTGGCTATCCAAACCCATTGAAGAGCGGCTGCGACTTAGTATTCAAATGATTGATGATCCCCGTGATTTACAGATCCACGGGATAAAGATGAGACACCCGGATTGGACCGACGACCAGATTCGCATATACAGGCTGCGCAGAATGATGAGAACAGATCCGACGTTAGCCTGGTTAGAAAAGGTGATTGGGAAGTAATAAAAATAGAGTGGTTGCTATGGAAGCCGCCCCAACATTTCAATACCACTATATCGTTATGAATCAAACACAAAAACAACTGCTGGATACCCTTCAAACCATAGAAGGAAATGGTTCTTTTGTCACGGCAGGTATCAAAAATTTCACCTTTCCCGGATTAAATATCGACGGCTTGGGGGAAGTTGGATTCCCGGTAAACACGGACCGGGCACGCGATATGATCCGGTTGGCCCATAAAGCACCGTTCGGAAAAGGAAGCCAGACAATTACGGATACCAAAGTGCGGAGTGCATGGGAAATCGACGCCGGGCAATTGTCGTTTAAACATGCAGATTGGGAAAATTTCATGGCCGACCTCCTCCTGGAAGTCAAAGCCGGATTTGACATTGAAGCGCAAACCGTAACAGCATCTCTCTACAAATTACTGATTTATGAGAAGGGCGATTTCTTCCTGCCGCACAAAGATTCTGAAAAAGAAAAGGGCATGTTCGGCACCTTGGTTGTTGGACTGCCATCCACCCATACTGGTGGTGAATTAGTCGTTCAGTTTGATGAGCGGGAAGAAACTATTGATTTTTCTGCGCCGGCCAGCAATTACAAAATACCGTACGCCGCTTTTTTTGCGGATTGCGACCACGAAATAAAACCGCTTATTTCCGGTTACCGGGTATGCTTAGTATATAACCTGGTACAGTCGGCTGGCGGAGGCACCATTGCGAGTCCGCAATTCAAAAAGCAGGTTAATCAAATGGCCGCTATTTTGGAATCGCTTCAACATACCGATACCAATTGGCCCAAAATAGTACTGTTGGAACATCAATATACACCCACTAGTTTTTCGCCTTCCAGCCTCAAACGCCATGATAAACCGCGCGCCGAAGCACTGCTGACAGCAGCGCGACAGACAGGATATTTTGCGGGAATGGGCTTAGTAACGCATTATTTGTTGGGAGAATTGGTAGGGGACTATTACGATGAATATTCTTCCCGCCGTTACGGGCGCAGTAGCCGGCCACCAGCGGAGGCACCACCTGCCACCATGGGCGAAGTACATGAATCGACGACCACCATTGAACACTGGCACATGGAAGGGATTCCGGATATGGGCATGCTTATCCTGGACGAAGAGGACCTTTTATCCACTGTTGAAATAGGTGAAGGAACCCCTATCGAACAGGAAGAAGAAGGCTACACTGGCAACGCCGGAATGACTATGCAATACTGGTACCATTACGGAGCGGTTATTTTTTGGCCACATGATAAACACGCGGATATTTTGGCCGGTGTAGATCTTACGGTACGGTTGAAATGGCTGGAATTTTATCAGCAAAACTGGAAGAATGCTGCGTTACAACCAGAAAAAAACATTCGGGATATCCTTCAAAGCCTGGCTGCGATGCCACTAACAACACCGTTTAGTGCCCGGCTGGATTTCAGTCCGGTCGCTGCGATTCTCCTGCAACTGAATGATCCCAAAATCTTGACTACAACACTCCAGCCGTTATTCGGAGCCATATTCTGCCACATTCCCGCGCTGGCATGGGTAAAATTGATTCTGCATTACCCTACCCAAATTTTCACGCAGCTCTTTCAAAAGACGGCAGAAAAGGGAGAAATCGAAGAAATTGACCACTTGTTGTCCATCCTTGAAGCATTATACCTTCAAAAATCATCCAGGACCAACGCGTTCTTGCAGGAGCAAATCAACCATATTCCAAGGTATTTAGACGCAGCCCGGGTAACAGTTGTGCATTTACCAGGATTTTATACCCGGACTGGAGAAAAATTGCGCTGGCACGTGTCGATCAGCATACTTGAAAAAGTGCTGCTGCTCAGTGCCGCTAAAACAACCGACGACGCCTGGGTACAAAAAGTAGTGATGGCCAGTACCCGCCAAATATCCCGGCATTATATCAATTATGTATTGGGGGCGGTATTGTCCAACCTTTCTCCATATCCCAAAGGTAATCCACTGGCTGATGAACTGATCAAAGATTGTATACTAGATTTAAAAGACCGAACGGCCGTAAAACCTATGCCGCCACAGGATTGGCAACGGGAAGTACCTAAAACAGATCAGGATTTGAAAACATGGACCATCCTGCGGCCTTTTCTCGAATCACCCACCCAACGAGTGCTTGATTACCGGCAAATTGAAGCCAACAGAAAACAAATGATGCAGGTGATTGGCAGTGCCATCGTTGATTTAAAAATGGAAACCATCAAACAAGGTTCGCCCCATATCCTGCGGCTCACCAAAACACAGGCTGCTTATGAGCTGGCGTTGCAGCATTGGGTGGATGATATGGCGCTTTTGGAGGAGTTGGAGGGGAAGGGGTGAGGGCCCTCAAAATACGAATTTGGTCCTATGTGCTTGCAGGTTTTCAAGTGATGGGTAATATCTACTATTCGATGGTAACAATATTGCTTTTCCTTTTAGAGCGGATAATGCATAATGGTGCTCTGGAGATTCTTGAAAATATTTTTTTGATTTTACCAAGATCTTGTAGTGATCATCCAAACCAATTAAGCCAAAATCGAATGCGGTATGAAGGTTCCTACAAAGAGCAATACCGTTTTGAATACGATTATCGCCAGCATCAGCATGCCTATTAATATGGCAAGCCTCAATAATTGGAACACCTTTAATAGAATAGCCAGACATAGCACACCGGTAGTCATAAATATCCAAAACCTGACGACAGAACCTTTGATCGCGTACAAACCCCTCATAAATTCGGACGCTTATTTTCTTTACCGCGTATCCAATTACTGGTTCTTGCAAAATCAGTTCATCTGCTGTAATCAATTCGGGAGAGGCACCGTATTGTCGGTAATATTGAGATTCTGTTTGAGGAAAATACCTGCCTAATATTAAGATTCTAACGACTTCTCGGATTTCTGGAATTAGTAATGCCTCAAAAAGGTGGCTATTCAAGTAGCCAAATGGAGCCATTTTCTGGAACTTTACAATTGACTGACCATTTTTTGCTATTTATGTTTTTGTAACCGTACACTAATGAGTTAATAGTTTTTTTTCAAAAAAAATATTATTCACCCACCCAACCATTGATTTTCTTTTTACGTTAGTGAAGAAGAGTTTGAAAGTGCATTTTAAATTTCCGTATTCAATGCATTAGGTGGATTGGTGATTAGTCGAAATATTTCAGCAGGCACACAGGAATTTGTCATAGAAACCGGACAATTACCTTCAGGCATATATGCTTTCCGAATCAGCGGTGATAAACACCAGACTGGGGAGTTTATCATTCGACATTAATTTTTAAAGAAATTTCAACAAGCCCCGGGCTACACAGCCCGGGGCTAAACTGTTTTCGGATATGGACAAACTTTATATAATAGTAATAATCATTTTCGGAACTCTTCCTGCTGCCTTTAGTCAAAAGCATGATGTATTATGGTTGTCCGGCTATGATGGCGGTAGTGCCTCCATAGGTCAGGATGATTGGGGAATAAACATCATCAAATTTATAGACAGCCCTTCAGATATTAAAATTTCTGACAATCAGGACTATGAAGTCAATTTTGCACTGACGAATACGATTTTATGCGATTCATTCGGAAACCTGGTATTATACAGTAACGGCCAGCATGTTTACGGAAACACATTCAGTGTTATGCCAAATGGAAATTTCATTGGCATCAATAATGTAGCCAACGGTTACAATGTGGGTCAGGGAACGATCGCCCTGCCACTTAATGGTAAAAAAAGTGCTTATTGTGTGATTAATACAGAAACTGAATTTCATGACAATGATGCCAGTGGTAAAAATTTGTTTTTTAATCTCATTCAGACTGATAATAATAACGTAGGGACAGTACTTGAAAAAAGAACATTGATTAGTGATGATTATATTGCCGCAGGTCAAATTACGGCCGTCAAACACGCCAATGGCCGGGACTGGTGGGTTACAGCTCCAAAGTGGTTTTCTGAAAAATATTACCAGTTATTAATAGATACCTCCGGTGTAAAATCAATTGATACACTCATCACCACAGACATAAATAAAGATGGAGCAGGAATGGCTAAATACACGCCGGACGGTTCGAAATATGTGAGAGCCGTTAGTAAACAAGCCGGACAACCTTTCCGGATCGATATTTTTGATTTTGACAGATGTACAGGACAACTGTCCAACCAAATCACAAAATTACATCCTCAACAAGGTTTTGGTGTTGGAGTGGAGTTCTCATCAAACTCCCGTTATTTATATATTTTCAGAACCACAATGGTTTTTCAATATGACTTGTATGCTAATGATATTTTTGCAACTGAAACCTTAGTTGGCGAATACGATGGCTTCCTTTCTAACGGAGCGCCGTTTACTCCTACAACATTTTATGCAAGCCAAACTGGCTTTGATGACAGAATTTATATAGCAAGCACACATACTGGCAAGCACCTCCATTATATGAACTTTCCTAACCGACAAGGAGAAAATTGTAAGTTAATACAACATGGAATTGAGTTAAGATGTTACAATGACTCCTCCATCCCTAACCTCCCCAATTTCCGCCTCGGCCCGGTGGACGGCAGCAGTTGTGATACTCTGGGCTTTGATAACCACCCGCTGGCGCGTTTTCGCTGGGATTTTGAAGATACTCTCACGCCGTTGCGGGTAACCTTTACCGATATGTCTGCTTATGAACCAGATAGTTGGCATTGGGCATTTGGTGATGGTGTGACTTATGACACCACCGCATCCGGGGAGGTATTTCATGTTTTTCCGGCACCTGGTCTGTATACCGTTTGCCTGATAGTCGATAATATGTACAGTGCCGATACGATCTGTTACGATGTACAGGTCGGGCAGTCAGTGGGTAGTACGGAGGTACAGAAGGCCGTATTTAATGCCTCAGTCTGGCCCAATCCCTGTCGTGATCAGTTCACCCTGCATATCAACAGTGCCGCAGATTGGGTGCGGGTGGATATCGCGCTGTATGATGCACTGGGGCGACATGCTGTTCATCAAGCCTGGCGTGGTCCTGTGGGACAGGTACATGTGAAAGGATTACCCTATGGCGTGTATTCGGCGCGGGTCTTGGTCGAAGGGAAATATGCGGGTACGTTACAGGTGTTGAAGGTAAAGTAGAGGTAATGGTCTTTTGCAAATACCTTAGACTTTTCATTTTACAAACCGGGCGTAGCCAGCAAAACATACCACTTTTCGAAATACCTTGCACCACATTTTCAAACCCACCACCAACACATGGTCAACTTTTCAAAAGTACTCCTCTTCGCAAGTATCGCTATGCTCAGCGCCTGCGCACCACCAGCCGCGCCGCAGCCGCAACCACCCATCACGCCACCAGTAGCTCCGATGCCAGGTGCTGATGCCGATGCGCATGGGTGTAAACCCTCGGCTGGCTACCAATGGTCAGTCTTAAAAAATGAATGTATCCGCATTTTTGAAACAGGCATCCGGCTGGATCCTAAGGCGGCCAATCTGGACCAGACCTTGTCGGCATTTATTGTTTTCAAGTCGACCGGCGAAGATGGGAATGCCGAGTTGTTCATGCCAGCTGCGGCCCAATCAGTGATCATGACCAAAGCACCTGATAAAGGTGCGGGCCTTTGGAAGGCGGATACACTGACGTTGTCGCAGTGGAAAGGCATGTATACCCTGACTGGCAAAAATGGAAAGACCCTGTATGAAGGGCCGGCTGTCAAGTAAAAGGCTCCCCCAATCTCTCACTGCTCACACCACACTTCTTCATACATGAAGTCCGTTATCATAGAAGATGAAAGCCTCATCGCCAAAGAACTCCAGTACAAAATTGCCCAGGTCGCGCCTGATGTGGAGGTGATCGCGCATTTGACCAGCCTGAAAACGGCGAAGAAATGGTTTTTGAACAATGCCGAACCCAATCTGCTGTTTATGAATATTCAACTCGGCGACGGTATGAGTTTCGAACTGTTCGATCAGTACACGCTGAAGTGCCCGGTGATCTTTACCACAGCCTACAACGACTATGCCATCAGGGCATTTAAAGTAAATGGGCTGGATTATCTGCTGAAGCCCATCGACGAACAGGACCTTGGCAGGGCCATCGACCGTTGCCGGAATTTATTGCAACACCAAGCCAAACCACCTGTGAATCTACAGGATCTGGCGCGGCCGTTACAACAACCTGTTGCCGGGAATTTGTACAAAGAAAAATTCATTGCCAGCGCCCGCGGACAGTGGATGCCGGTGAATACACCTGATATTGCTTGTTTTAAAAGAGACCAGCTCAATTACCTGCACACATTCAGTGGCGAACGGTATATGCTGGATTATAATACCCTGGAAGAAATAGAGGACCTGCTCAATCCGCAGGTTTTTTACCGCGCCAACCGGCAATTCATCATCCATATCGACGCGATACAAAGTGTGCGCCCCCACGAAAACCAAAAACTCACCCTTCACTTAAAAGCACCCCTTAAAATGGAAGTGGATATCAGCAGGGAAAAAGCACCGGGGTTTAAGAAATGGCTAGATCGGTGAGTTATAAGCTATGAGTGATGAGTTATAAGTGATGAGTTATAAGTGATGAGTTTTTTGATGTCCACTGTAGATTGGACTGTAGATTGGACTGTAGATTGGAACGTAGATTATACCTTAAAAGGAAGTACGTTAATATCCATTCTGTCCGTACACTCATGGTCACCAATCTACGGACGTATACAATAGTCAAATCTACGGTCCACTCTACAGTGGACATCAAAAAACTCATAACTTATAACTCATAACTCACTTACTCCGTTTTTTTCTTTTCATTCTTTTTCATCATCTCGTCCTTGTCCACGATAGTGATGCGTTTACCACTTTCCAGCTTGCGGGATACGGCGGCGTAAGGGCCGGTGACGACTTTTTCGCCTTCGTTAATACCGCTCACGATTTCGATATAGTCGTTGTCCTGAATACCGGTACGCACCTCTTTGATCGCCACGGTATCGCCGCTGATCACAAAAACGATTTCTTTGATGTCGTTGAGGCCCGTGGTGGAGGTCTTTTTGGCTTCCGGGGCATCAGGGTCTTCCAGGTCCTTTTTATCGTCGCGGGTGGTCACAGAGATCAGCGGGACACTTAAGGCTTTATCGGCCGACTTGGTGAAAATATCCACGGATGCGGACATACCCGGACGGAACGGGTAATTTTTGCCAGGGCTCAATAAATCCTGGTAGGACTCAGGAGAAACGCGGATTTTCACTGTGAAATTGGTGACCTGGTCGGAATTCAAGGAGCCTGATGCACTGGTGATATTGCTGGCAGAGTGGGCTATTTCGGTAACTTTACCTTTGAATTTACGGCCGAGATAGGCATCTACTTCGATATCCGTTTCGTTGCCGGGTGCCACTTTATTGATATCATTTTCACTGACATCCACCTGCACTTCCATACTTTCAAGATTGGCAATGCGCATCATTTCTGTACCGGCCATCTGGAGGGTACCCACCACCCGTTCGCCTTTTTCGATATTCAGTTTGCTGATGATACCACTTACCGGAGCAGTGATGATGGTTTTTTGCAGGCTGGTGCGCAATTCCCTGAGGCGTGCACTGGCACTGTTGATGCCGTAATCGGCTACGCGCACATTTTCGCGGGCGTTTTTGAGGTCAGTATCGCCGGTTCGGAGTGTAGCTTCGGCGACATTGACGCCAGCTTCTGCAGATTTAAGCGCGTTTTGCGCGGATTCAAATTCAGCAGTAGAAATCACGCCTTCTTTATACAGTTTTTCACTGCGTTTAAAGGCGTTTTTGGCCACTTCGAATTGCGAAATAGCGCGGTCGCGGTCAGCTTTGAGTTGATCGATGCGGGCATTTGCGCCGCCGATATTGGAGGAAGAGATATCGCGCTGCGCCTTTGCGGTATTCACCGATGCCTCACCCTGTTCCATTGCACTTTGGTACTCATCCGGCTTGATTTTTGCAAGGACCTGACCAACGGTAACAGAGTCGCCTTCTTTGACATACAGATTAATTACCTCACCAGAAACGTCGGAGCTGATTTTAACCTCCGTTTCCGGGAAAATTTTGCCGCTGCCGCTCACCGTCTCGCGAATGGTACGCCGGGTCACCTGTTCGGCATATACTTCCACGCCTTTCGGTTTCGATTTAATACGGTACCAGGCAAATCCCACCAGGGCGAGAAATGCACCGATAAGGAGAAACGGGAGCCACTTTCTTTGTTTATTAGCACTCATGTTGATGCGATTTAATTTGTGTGTCAGTTAATTAGATTCTAGTTCATTAAAAGCGGTTTGCCGAGGTAAAATTCCAGGATTTTGATTCTGAAAAGGTAGTCATACCGCGACACTGTCAGGTTATTTTCGGCAATGTCTGCACTGTTTTTGGCTGTATTCAATTCAATGGTATTGATTGCTCCGAGGGTGTATCTTTTTTCCGAATTTTGAAAAGCCAGGGCGGCCGCTTCATTGGTTTTTTGTGATGCTTCCAATTGCTTTTTAGCAGCACGCACATTCGCCAGGGAGGTTTGGATATCGTTTTTGAGTTGCTGTTGTGTTTGATTGCTCTGCAATTCGGCATTCAAAACAGACAGGTGCGCGCGTTCAACAGATAGTTTAGTGCGGCCATTCTGATAAATTGGAATAGAGAGGCTAACACCGAATCCCTGACCAAAATTCCGATTCAGTTGATTGAAATAGGTTATGTTCTTAAGTTGTCCTTCGGGTAAAAACTGTTGCACATAGAGCGTGCCGGAGAAGGTATTATTGCTATCGTAAACCCGGATGGAATCAGCGCCGCTCAATACTGTCTTTCCTGTCCGTTCGAATGTTTTTGCCGCCGTGGAATAATAACTGTTTAAGTTGGCATAAGCGGAAACGGAAGGTAAATAAGCGGCACGCGCGATTTCAATATCTTCGCCGGCACTTTTTATCCGGAATTCGTTGGCCAAAATATTCGGTTGGGTATTTTTAGCAGTTTCATACACCTGAACGAGCGAATAGGCGTCATAATTTTCCAATGCCTTGAGGTCTACCGCAGGACGTTCAATGGCAAGTGGGAAATCGGGCTCGAGTTGCATCAGTTGTTTGATATTCAGGTAGGAAAGTTCGAGGTTATTATCGGTAGTAATCATGGTCTGCTCCTCCCGGGCGATCTGAGCGATGACATTGTATTTATCACCAGCAGGCAAATTACCTGCATCAATTAGTTTTTGCGTGTTGACCAATTGTTTTTTGCTCAGTTCCAGTTGGGCTTTCGCATTTGCCAATTGTTCGGTATTCAGCAAAATAGTCAGGTATGCCTGCGCCACTTGCAGCGCCAGATTGTTCGTCGTTTGCGCCAGATCAGCCTCAGATGCCTGCGCATCGTATTTGGCTTTTTTGATGGAATGATTGATCTGCCCACCAGTGTACAAGGGTATACTTGCATTCAGGCCAAGGCTGTTCGAAGAGATGCCGCTGTTGACAAAAGAGTTAGTGGTAGGATCGACAGTATAACCCAGTTGCTGGCCCAGACTAACGTTAGCGTTGATGCTTGGAAGCCGCGAAGCTTTGGCCTGATTTTCTCCCAACTGGGCAATTTTAACAGATGCCTGAGCCTGCTTGATCGTCAGGTTTTTTTCCTGGGCATAACCAATGCAGCGTTGCAGCGACCAGACTTCCTGCGCTGCGGCGTGCTGCACAAAGGCAGTAACCAGCAACAGCAGCAAAAGTATAGATGAATTCCTTTTCATAGAAACGAACGATTGAATGTTTTTGTAATTAGCTTGAATTTAAGCCACAACGTTCGTCATTTATTAACTTTTCTTTTTTTTTTTTCTATTAAAGAAAAAAATCGTCGGATGAAGTTGCGCCAGATGCTGATAAAAAAAATACCAAGTGTAAATTATTTCTTAATCAGCCAGTTTTTTGGCAGTGCTTTCTGTCACCACGCGAGCCACCGGGTAACGGCGGTGCGTGGGTTCGTACCAAGGCGAATGGCGATAAACCCAGTCTAACTGGAGGGCTCCATCATTCGCAAATTCAGCTTCGGCCTTCTTTTTCGTTTCCAGTTCGGCCCGCACTGCGGGATTGTCTTTAAGGAATTGTGCGGCAAGGTCTTCGAATACATAATCTGAAAAATATTCTTTTTGCATCAGAATAGGATCGAAGAAATTCCAGGCAAACCAGGAATCCGGGGCCTGCGGTTCCAGCGTTTCTACAATATACCGGTTGGCATCCTGGTTGGTAAAAATAACATAATCGCCTTTCCGGAAAGCGAGGGTTTCGGTTTTGGTAGTTAGCTGAACTTTGCTGTGGTAATAATGGCCTTCCCAGGCATCGCGATTTTTGAAGGTGCCAATGGTGCTGGTTTCTACTTCCAGCGAGATATCAGCCTTGAGGCGCGTCATTTTCACCTGATTGATGGCTAATCGCTGAATGACATTTTCCCAGCCTTGCGGAATAATATACGCCAACGGTTTTTGAACGGAGAGCGACGGATTGAAATAATTGTAATAAGGAATCTGCTTCTGGTAGGGCTCCGAACGGTCGTACCAAAGCCGCGGCAATCCGCTCACTTCGGAAGGTTTGTATTTAGCCGCAAAACCTTTGAATAAAATGGAGTCGTGCCGGGAAGCATCCATGACGTAATCTAAATGAAATTCTTTTTTAGACCGGGTAATAGCAAATGCCTCGGCTCTTTTTTGCAATATCTCGGCATGGTGCTCACTGATAAAATGAATCATGCTTTCCATCAGTTGGCGGGTGCTCTGAAGGCGGTCGGCAAAAGGCTTCAGCATGTGGGTTTCGGGCATAAATCCGATGGTATTCCATAAGGCTGCATAGCCTGTGGAATAGCGGCCGTAATCGCAAAAATTGACGATACCTGTTTCAGGTGTAGGCCCGGGCGTATCCACGTACGGGATCATTCCCCAGCCGCGCTTTTCCATATCAGCATACAGCGCAGGCAGCATTTTATTGGTCAGGAAATCGCCCAATGGCGCTTCCAATTTACTGTGCAGCGTTGGAATTAATGTCATCGTATACTGGTAATCAGCGCCATTACTGGTGTGGTTGTCGACAAATACATCGGGCATCCAGCGACTGAAAATGGCGTTGAAGGATTGCGCATTGTGCGAATCACATTTCACAAAATCGCGGTTCAGGTCGTAATTACGGCTGTTCCCCCGGAACCCATAACTTCCGGGGCCGTTCTGATTGGCACGACTGAAAGAGGAGCGGTTAATACAACCATCTACATTGTATACCGGGATAAAAACAATCGCCAAATGTTGCAGCAAAGGACGCCATTCCGGTTTGGAAAGCAGATCCCGCAGCAACAATATTGTTGCATCAATCCCTTCCGGTTCGCCAGGGTGGATACCATTGTTAATCAATAAAATACAGCGACCTGATTGCCTGATTTTTTCGGGATCAAATACGCCGTCTGTAGACAAAATACCAATATGAAGTGGCTCGCCAATATCGGTGGTGCCAGCTGTTTCAAAGTGAAAAATATCCGGATGCGCAGCAGCCATTTTTTCGTAGCAGCCGATGATTTCGGGGTAAGTGAGCGTACGGTTGGGATCACTTTCAAAAGGAATACGAAAATCTGACATGTTGGCAATATGTTTGGTACAGCCCAAAAGGGTTAAAAAGAATAAACCAGCGCTTATTCTCCAGTAATTTTGAATGCTATACATGCTTTTTATGGATGAGTGATGATTGATGGCAGATCAATTGCTGGCCGGATGGCCTCCCTCCGCAGCAACGCTGTTAAATACAGCGGCTGTTGCCCGAATCGTTTCGGCAATCGGGGTATATTGAAATGCAGGGAAAGTAGCGAGTGATTTTTGATTGCCGTAAGTAAACCGGCTTACACTGCTGCGGGCGCTTTCCCGGGTGACCATCGGTTGTGAACCCAGTAGCTTTTCTTTCAGCCATTCCACCCGCCAGGCGATTTCAGCTAACCAGGGTTGAACGGCAATATCAGGCGCTTTTACGTTCAAAGCGCGGGCAACTTGATCAAAAAAAGCGCGATAAGTCATATTTTCTCCACTCAGTACATACCGTTCTCCATTAATATCGCTTTCTAAAAGCTGCACTAAAAATGTGGCCACATCGTGCACATCCACGAACCCAGTGGCACCAATGGGACAAAAACGCAATCCATCTTGAATTTGCTGAAAAAAACGGGCTGTATTTTCAGTCCAGAAACCAGGGCCGATCACCATTGCCGGATTGGCGATAGCGATCGTCAGGCCTTCGGCGTGGGCGCGCCATACCTCCTGTTCGCCTAAATATTTACTGATGGCATATTGGGAGTTGAATTTACTGGTCTCCCATTTGGCCGATTCGTCGAGGTGCGAGTTGTTTTTGGCTCGGCCCAATGCTGCGATACTGGACGTGTGAATAAACCGCTGCACCCCAAAATCCATCGCCAGATTCACCAAATTGGCAGTGCCTTCCACATTGACTTGCATCATCCTGCGCACATCACGCGGATGAAAGGAGACCATAGCGGCACAATGGACGACATGGGTAATACCGTCAAATGCATCTTCTAAACCGATGGCATCGGTAACATCGCATTCATACCACTCTGTATTTGATGCAACATCGATAACGAGGGCCATCCTGCTGTCCGGCCGCCGTAGTGCCCGCACGGCGTAGCCGCGTGCATGCAAGAGGCGCAGGACTTGTGAGCCCAACAACCCGGTACCACCTGTGAGCAGGATTTTCATGTTAGGTAGTGGCAGCTGCTTTCTCCCTGCGGGAAAACTCCTGGAAAGAGATCATACGTTGCTGATCTTCGTCCCAAAGGTTATTAAACACGCATTTCAGGCTTTCCAAAAATGTGATTTTGTTGGCCACCTGGACAAGGACAGGATTTTCTTCCATACAACGGGGCAACTGGTAGCTGGGAACCAGCGGATTGAGGTGGTGAATGTGGTGATACCCAATATTACCGGTGAGCCAATGGAATACTTTAGGCAGATTGTAGAAGGTGCTGCCTTCCACAGCGGCTTTAATATATTCCCATTTATCTTTCCATTGTTTGTAGGTGGTTTCGTGCTGGTGCTGTACATAAAAAAACCAGATTGCAATCACGCTAAACACAATCAAAATAGGCAGGTGTACCAAAATAAATGCTTTGATGCCTAAAAAATACACCAAAGCGGCATAAATTGAAACCAATATGAAATTATGGCGAAGCAACGCGCGTTTGGCGTGCTCCCAACCTTTAATGCTGATCAAAGGCAGGCGGCTGTGGATCAAAATATACCAGACCGGCCCGATAAAAAACATCACCGGCGTACTCCTGTAAATCCGGTATTTGATTCTATCCCAACGGCTCAATGCCGTAAATTCCGTGACTGTAAGCAGGTCTACGTCGCCAATATCGCGGTATTCCCACAGCAGACCATTGTGGCCATGGTGGAAATTGTGGCTTTTTGACCAGTAGCGATAGGGAATAAACGTAAAATAACTGCACACTTGTCCAAGAATATCATTTGCTTTGCGCGATGCTGTAAAGGATTGGTGGCCGCAATCGTGCTGGATAATGAATATTCGAACCATAAAAAATGCATTGAGCACTGCAAGTGCCATGGTTGCGACTATGGAAATATCAAGAAGGTAGTACATCGCAATCCAGATTGCAATAAACGGACCAAAAGAAGTAATGACTTGTAAGGTGGCTTTTTTGTTATCGGGGAGCTGATATGCCTTTACGATGACAGGCAATTGCTGCCATATTGCTGGGCTGTTAACCGTCTGCATGAATGTTGTTATTTATAAAACCGAAAAAATATCACCAGTTATAGAGATGACACAAAGGTCGCTTGAATTAAGGATATAACAAAAAAACGGCCGGTTTGATTTGGAATAGTGGCTTTTTTTAGAATCGGGATAAACAGCAGGTTATGAGATTTGTTACGGTGGGAGGCGATCCGGCCAGTCCTGCCTTGCCGGATCGCTTCCCACCGTAATAACTATTGCTGGAAAATAAATCCCCGGTTTTTCGCCTGTTCCACCAAAGCGTCCAACAGCACATTATCCAGGGGAGATAAAGTCGCACGCAACCTGGGCTCATTGACATTTAAAATCAAATAGTTCGTATTTTTGCCTGAAAAAGCACATGTCCAATAAAATCATTCTATTCGCATCTATTTTATTTATTTTCCTCCTCGGTGGCTGGGCTGGCTGGTATTTCTTTTCACCCAAACATACTACAGTGGAAGAATCGCAGGTGATGCTGGAGCGCGTGCGTGCGGTAATGAAATTAGTGACCGTAGAAGGCGACTATTCAGAAGTTTTCAGCCAAAACGACTACCAGGGTTATTTCACCTTTTTCTGGGACAAAAAAATACTCGTTCGGGTAAATGCCACCGTAATGGCTGGTTACGACCTGCAAAAAGTAAAAATTGAAAGTGATATTGCCACCAAGACCATCAAAATCGGTCCAATGCCCAAGGCGACTATCCTGAGTATAGACGAAAAGGTAGATTATTACGATATTTCAGAAGGCGTATTTACTTCTTTCTCTCCGGAAGATTATACCCGTATCAATGCCCGCGTAAAGGAAATTATCCGTGAAAAAGCACAAACCAGCCTGTTACCTAATGCCGAAGAACAAGGTAAAAAAACATTGGAAATGCTGAAAGGGATGATTGAAAGCGCCGGGTGGAAGGTAGAGATGGTGGGAAATAATTTAGTTAATTAGCCCGTTAGTCAATTGGTCCCAAGTCGGTTAGCCCGTAGTGTAGACTGCAAGTATGTCGTTTTTTACTACATACCGACATGCTTGCGGTGTACGCTACAAACTGGGGACTAACTGACCTGGGACTAACCGACTAATTAACTAAAAAGGTAAATCTTCCATACTTGCTGGTGGCGGTGGTGTCGACTCCGAATAATTCGGGAACGGGTCAGGCGGGAAATTTTCTCCCGAGCCGGCGTTATTGGAAGGCGCAGCAGCCGTTTGACTTCCGCCAGTACTTTCGCCAGTGCCCGTTTCAATACGCCAGGCATTGAGATTGGTGAGGTATTTACCGTTCCATTCCCGACCGCGCAGGTCGAAAGAAATCTTTACCTGATCGCCCTCGCTGAAGCGGTCGAGCATTGCGCAGCGGTCCTGAACAGCCTGAAATTTAATCAGTTGTGGATAATTGCCATCGGGAATTTCGAGTACAAATTCGCGCGTTTGGAAACTGCTGGATTTTTGTTCGGTCGCAAAAAGACGATGCAAGCGACCCTCTACTTCAAAAGCCATTTCTGTTACTTTAGTTGATTCAATATGAATTAATGCTGCAAATGTAAACAAAATTAGGAACGGTGAACCAACTTATCACCGTTCCAGACCCAATTATTTCTTATTTTTCAATCGAATCATGTTTTCCAAATAGCCCGGGCGCATAGCTGTGATTTCGCAATCGAATCGTTTACTGACCATCAGGCGGGTTACGGGTGCATAAAGGAAGATATCAGGTACTTGATCAAAAAGAATTTCCTGCACCCGGTCATACATCGGTTTGCGGGCCTCAAAACTTTCTGTGCCACGAATATCATTGATTAATTTATCCAACTCCGGATTGGAAATACCCGCGCGGTTATCTCCGGGCAAAATATTATCGGAATGATAGACCTGGTAAAAATCGATGGTAGCGGGGTGCCAAGCCGAAGCATTAGCAGCCATCTGAAACTTCCCGGCAGTAGTCGCCTTCGTAATAGTAAGCAAATCAGATACTTCAATCTCTAATTTTACCCCCACTTTTGCCATAGATGTTTGTACTGAAGCCGATAATTGATCAGAAACGGCTGTCCCGGTGGTATTCATCAGTTTCAAAACCAAATCTGTTTTGACACCATTTATTTTTTTGTCAGCTACTCCATCATTGTCGGTATCCGTCCATCCGGCTTCAGCAAGCAGCGCCTTCGATTTTTCGATATTATAACTGTATGGTGTAATATTTTTATTATATGCCGGCTGGTTTGGGTTTATTGGCCCAATAGTGCGTACCGCCATACCGTGTTGAATATTGGTTAATATTTCGTCGTAATTCACAGCATAAGCCAAAGCCTGCCGCACCCTTTTGTCGGCCAGAATTGGATCCCGATGATTGAGTATAATCCTGTTAAATACCGGTGCCCAACAGGTCTTGGCATCGAATTTATCCATAAAAGTCGGGTCCTTTTGCAATTCCAGGAACTTAACAGGTGCAATATTAGATGCAAGATCCAGGTCGCCTGACCGCAACATATTAATTGCAGCATCTTCAGCCGAAACTAATTTGTAATTAATGGTATCAGGATATGCGACCAAATAAGGGTTTATGCTTACGGCCTTATCGCCCCACCAGTCTTTTTTCCGAACCAAAACAACACCTTGTGCAGCATCCAAAAAAGCAACGGTGTACGGGCCACTTCCATTGATGTTACTTTTATCGCTTCCCGTTGAGGCCTGATTAAAGGCAGTGGCAAAATCCTGAAGATTTTTATTGGTTTTTGAGATTTTTTCTGCACTTTTTGCATCTAAAAGTGCTTCCAGCGGAATATCTTTTAATAAATTTTTAGAATCATAACTGTACGCAGGATAAATCGGAAACTGCAATAAACTTTCGAGCCCCAAAATATAATAATTACTGAGATAGATGGTAAATTTCTGAGGATTGGAAGGGTCAGTTTCAAAACCAACTACCTTATCCAGATAACCGCGCATTACTTTCGTATCTGCTTGTGGGTTAAAAATTATTTTCAGCGAGAATGCCACATCATTTGCAGTAATTGGTGTTCCATTATCCCATTTAGCAGCCTCCAGCAATTCGAAGGTGTAAGAGAGGTGGCCTTTATGTTTCCCTTCCGCCACAATGATTGCCGTTGGGATACTTTTTACCACAAGGGGTTCAAGTTCAATCGTTTTTGGGTCAAAGACTGCCAGGGTTTGGAATACATGTGCAGCCACATACCTGGCATATCCTGTGGTAAGCACCATAGGGTTAATGGCATTTACCTTGGATTCCAGGCGGACATTCAGCGTATTACCAGAAAGTGGGGTTGATGAAGGATTTTCGCCGCATCCATAGAGGACGAGTGCCAATATGAGGCACTTGAATGTGTTTTGTAATGTCATGGTGGTATGTTATGTTGATTAAGAAAATTATTTCTCAAAGATAATAATATTTTCTATAACGCAGAAAGTTAAAAAGGGGTTGAAAAAAATGAGCCACCCCGTAAGACGGAATGACTCATTTATAAATAATTCTCAAGACTTATACAATTACATGCAGCAGTCTACAGCCGTTTTTGTACTGTATTGGAGGATTTTATTCACCACTTCCGAAGAAGGGCTGAATAACACTTTAGGAAGTTCTGTCTTTGCTGCCAGCATTTCGATATAGGCACCTTTTAATGAACGATCATTCAGGAGCATCCGGGTGGTTTTCGTCACCTCTTCACCGGCGGGCATATCGTGGTAAATAAATTGCACGAATGCGTTGAGTGTATGGCTTTCTTCCATAGGCATAATAAAAAAGGGAATTTAGAAGCGTGAAAAAAAATACTGTATTAAAACAGATTCATCATCCTGTATATTGCACTAAACAGAAGAAAATATATTTTTTTAACGTTTTACAAATTTAACCAATATATTATTTTTAAGACCACTGCTTTATTTTTGGGCGTCAGGAAACGAACCGGCGTCGCCTGGATACTTTCTGCATACGAATTATCGGTGTAAACTAAAAACAAATCAGATACCGGAGCAAAACGCCACTGCAATCGGGTGTTGATATTAATATTATTAGCCTGTGTATTGTATTGAAAAAAAGCGCTAGCAAAAAGACTTTTGGTAAAGGCAAATTCCACCGACGGGCCGAGCAACAGCAAATTGGCCGTAGCATACGGTGCCGGCAAACTGATATAATTATAGCTGTAGCGGATACCAAAAACCCCGTAAGGCTGAAGCCTGTATTTTATTTCGCCGGAAACGGAGGTTTTATTACCATTAAAAAACTGGCCAACACGCCACCCGACCGTTCCCTGCAAATTATAGGATGTACTGCTGGAATACTCCGCCCCCAACCCACTGTAAGTATAATCACCGGCAGGTAATCCAGGACTATCGGAATTCGACGGGTCAAATGGCTCAAACAACCTGGTAAAAGTATTATACACGCCTATGGAGAGTATACTTTGATTTTTAAAACCTACGCCAGCCCGAAAAAACAAATCGCCATCCGTTATTTTGAAATGCAAATCGGTCGTATGGTCGCCATCGTATCCAATATTAAAGGTATTGATTTTACCCAACTTCGGATACCACCGTCTTTCCACGGCGGAATAGATGCCTTGTACACCTGTGCGGGGCACAAAGCCCATATCGGCGGTGTATGCTGTATCTGTGCGTTGGATGCCCATACGAATCGCATACTTTCGCACATCATAACCAACAAACTGTGCCATACTGGCCCCCCGTTTGCCGGGATCTGGTGAAAAGGAGCGGTGATAATACGACTCTGTTTCCCACCGGTTATCTTCCGAGAAAAAGTTGAATTCCAGTCCCGCTACCCTATTCCACGGCAAAAACCTCGACCTTTGGTTTTCACTAAGCCCTCCCAAAGCCTGCTCTTTATCAACATAAATACCGCTCAATGCCGACCGTTTAAATACTTTTCGCTGGAGCGTGACAACAGAAAAATTGGCCGCAGGGATCACATTTTCAGCAGAAATATCGAGCCGCCGGGTTTGCATGTTCAACAACCCGATTCTCCAACGATCATTCACTTTCCCACTCAGGCGGGCACCATACAGAATGGGCACCTTTGAATACCGCTGGCTCTGGTCGAGAGAGGTGTCGGCCAGACCAATCTGGCGGGAAAAAAAAGGGCGGGTATTGGGAAAACCGAACGTAGCGAACAGATCGCGGTTTTCGAGAAAAAACTGCCGCCGTTCTGGAAAAAACAATTGAAAACGGCTCAGATTGGCAACCTGCCGATCAACTTCCACTTGTGAAAAATCGGGATTTACGGTGAGATCAAGATTCAGGGAAGGCGTTATACCTATTTTGGCATCTCCCCCTATTCCTTTGATAAACCGACGCTCTTTATCCGTGATTTCGTATTGATCATTTCTGATATTATTGTTACTGACGCCAGAAGAGACATAAGGAATAACCGCAAAGCCCGGGCCGTTTTTGGGTGGCTTTTCCATCCAATTCACGGTACCATAAAATGCCAGGTTATTGGGAGAATATTGTTGTGGCACCCGTTGCCAGGTACTCACCTCCCAAGGTTTGAGCCGCGTTCTGATAAAGTTGAAATGCCAGGAATTGTCACCTTCCGAAACTTTATACCGCAGGGTTTTGAAAGGGATTGCCATTTCGACCACCCAATAATCGGCGTAATTGGTCACCGCGGATCGCCACACATTATCCCATTCATAAGATAGCACGTTACCATTATCAATCAATGCTTCCCGCTGTACATTAAACGGATTCACACTGAATAAAAAACCGTTTAACCCGTCCTTAAATGGGTCAATGATGACATTTATTGCATCACTGGTCCCCGGCGGAAAGTCGCGCCGGAGGCTTTGTATGGTATAATCTGCACGGGACTGGAAACATATTGCAGCGACATACAGGTACCGTTGATCACAGACAAGTTTGATTATCGTTGGGGCGGTGGCCATCCCGGTATCTACCGGAAAGTTACGGGTAAAATCCCGGGCGCTGTCGGCGGTTGCCCAAAAGGATTCATCCAATACACCATCAATACGAACCGCCTCCGCAGTTGTGAAAAGGCGGAGGCTCCTGGTATCAGCCGGGGCAGCAGTTGTTTGAGCATGCAATGGGCACTGAGCGCACCAAAAAACCAAAAAACACACGATCTGGCCTACTCTGGTTAGTGCCGAATGCATAGACATTGTCATTGTTAGTGTGATTGACTACCTTTTTTCAAAAGCCAGGATATCCACCCTGCCTATTTTTTGAGCCTTCAGTGGTGCCGGTAAAGCTTCATAACTGATATTCATACCAAATGCTCTGTTTTCGGCAGGCATCATTGGCCCCCAGACAGAAGATTTAATAATGGTAGTATCCTGATTCAGGTCGAGTGTCTGCGCAAAATACAGGCGGTCGTCTTTTCCATATAACAGAATGTCCACACAAGGGCGATCGGCACTTTGCTGGAGCGGGTTTTCGAGCGTTCCGGTAATCATCCAGGCGAGTTCATTCATAGAGTCTTTTACTGTACTCGACAACATTTTCACACCGTGTTGATTGCTCACCAGCAGAATCGCACCGGGAAACAATTCGAAGCCTTGTGCACCATGGAGGCGAATGGAGTCGGGAGCACCTCCAATATCCGACAATTTCCAGGACCAGAAGAAAGAGGTACGACCGCGGGGTGGGGTGGCATAAGAGTGAGCCGGAACAATACTGAAGGAGTCCGACTTTACTTTCAGGAGATTTTGATTGGCATCCAGGACTTCGAGTTCGAGCCAAAACCGTTTCCAGAAGAATTCTTCGCTATCGACGATCCCTGCGGCATAAAACATATCACCCTCGGTCCAACAGTTCACGTCATTGAGAACCACTTTAGAAGGTTTCACATCTTTTGGCATTATGGCATCTGCGGTATTGCCGATTAGCGCAGGTTGGTTAGGGTTAGTACAGGTGCAGAAAGCAACCAGGAGCGAGCATGCAGCGGAAATAATAACAAACAAAGGTAAACGCATAAGATAAATTCAATGAAAAGAGAGTGCAAAGGTCGTAACCGTTGCACATATCCGGCTTGTTTCTCCAATTATTTTATACAGTGAAATGAAAAACAGTCCTATATTGGCCGCTTTATTTTCTGTTTATCCGTCAAAATACATTGCTCAACAACTTTTGCTTGCTTTTTTATGTCAAACATTTGGATACGAAAACCTTTGTCGAAGCTGCTGGAGAGTACTTCCGATTCTGAAAAAGGTCTGAAGCGCACCCTCGGCGCTGTTAATCTCATTGCACTGGGTATTGGTGCCATCATTGGTGCCGGACTCTTTGTTCGAACAGCCGCTGCCGCTGCTGAAGCGGCCGGACCGGCTGTTACCTTATCATTTGTAGTAGCCGCCATTGGCTGTGCTTTTGCTGGTCTGTGTTACGCCGAATTTGCGGCGATGATTCCGATTGCAGGAAGCGCATACACTTACGCGTATGCCACAATGGGTGAATTATTAGCCTGGATTATTGGCTGGGCCCTGATTATGGAATATGCACTGGGTGCGGCTACTGTATCTATTGCCTGGAGTGAATACCTGAATAACCTGTTGGGGGGAGGTATACCCTACGAATGGTGCCACTCGCCTTTAGAACACATTAACCGGATAGCTGGTGCCGCACTATCACAATTTCCAACAGAAATTTCATCGACAGCTAAAAATGGCGTGCTCCTGCTGTCGGACGAGGCACTGAAAGCACTTCCTGCCAACCTTCAGGCATTAGTTCAAACCGAATCAGGGATTATGAATGCTCCTGCATTACTAATTCTTCTGGCACTTACCCTGTTGCTCATTAAAGGCACCAGTGAGTCGGCGTTTGTGAACGGCATCATCGTGGCCATCAAAGTAGCCATCGTGCTGATCTTTATTGTGGTGGGCTGGGGCTTCATTAACCCTGTGAACCATGAGCCTTACATGATTCCGGCTGATGCTCCAGGACATGCAGGCTTTTTCAAACATGGCTACGGCGGTATTCTCGGCGGCGCAGGTATTGTATTTTTTGCCTTTATTGGTTTCGATGCCGTATCAACAGCAGCACAGGAGGCGAAAAATCCACGCCGGGATATGCCGATTGGTATTTTGGGCTCCCTGGCGGTATGTACTATTTTGTACATTCTGTTTTCCCATGTACTGACGGGCGTTGCTAACTGGACCGACTTTGCGACCCAAGGAAAAGAAGCATCTGTGGTTTATGCGATTAAGACCTATATGACAGGCTATGGCTGGCTGGCAACAGCTGTTACAGTAGCGATCCTGGCGGGTTTTTCTTCAGTGATCCTCGTGATGCTCATGGGCCAGTCCCGGGTATTTTACACCATGTCAAAAGATGGTCTGTTACCAAAAGTATTCTCCGAACTCCACCCGGTTTACCGCACGCCTTACAAATCCAACTGGATATTATTCTTGTTCGTTGGATTATTTGCGGCGTTTGTCCCCGGAAGTATTGCTGGGGATCTAACCTCCTTTGGCACCTTGCTGGCCTTTGTATTAGTAAGTATTGGTGTATGGCTGTTGCGCCGCAATGAGCCTGGTGCCGATCGGCCTTTCAAAACACCACTGGTGCCTTTGGTTCCGATTCTTGGTGCACTCATTTGCACTTTGATGATCATTTCTCTGGATATTGTTACCTTGCTTTCTGCCTTTGGCTGGATGATACTGGGTCTCGTGGTTTATTTTAGCTACAGCAGGTACCATAGTAAGTTGCACGAGTAAGTCATCAGTCTGCCAGGTCAGTTATCAGTTTACCAGTTATCAGTCGTAGATTACATCGCACAATTTACGAGTGATAACTGGTAAACAAATAACTGACCTGGAATTAAAATGCATGTCCGCATCATTGGTGCCGGGCCTGCCGGATTGGCGGTTGCTGGTCGATTTCCCCGAATGGGTATTCCTATTATAAGATCAGGAAAAGCGGATAAAGGCCCCATCGTGGCGGGTGCACTATGACCGTTTTAGTTTGCATAACGAGAAAGAACATCCTGACCTGCCGCATATCACCTTGCCGGAACATTATCCCACTTACGCGCAAATAAATATTTCAAAATCCCGTGACAAAAGAAAAATAGCAGTTAAATTTGCGTAATCAATTACATAATTATTTACGCAATGAATTTCTTTGATAATGCCGGCAAAAAAGCCATTGGCACGCGCCTCCGCAGACTGAGTGAACGTATTACTGATGACGCGGCCAAAGTATATGCGCTGTATGGTGCCGATTTTCACCCCAAATGGTTTCCTGTGTTTTATGTCCTGTCGGAAGGACAGGAAAAAACGATCACAGGCATTGCCGAAGAAATTGGCCACTCTCATCCTTCGGTGAGCAAAATAGTGACAGAAATGACTGCCCAGGGATTTATTTCGGAGTGCAAGGATTCCGGCGACCGGCGGCGCAATGTAGTACGGCTTTCTCCTAAGGGCCTGCAAACCGTCGCCAAAATGGAGCACCAATATATCGATGTGAACGCCGTTATTGAAGATGTCCTTGCCCAAACGACACACGACCTCTGGAAAGCCATCGGTGAGTGGGAATTCCTGCTCGATCAGCATTCGCTGTATGAACGGGTGCGCGAACAACGTAAAAAACGCGAAAGCGAACAAGTAGACATTGTAGCATATACGCCTGAGTTCCAGTTCGCTTTCCGGGAATTAAATGTGGCATGGATCTCGAAGTTCTTCAAAATGGAAGCTGCTGATTACAAAGCACTCGACCATCCACAAGAATATATATTGGATAAAGGCGGACATATTCTTGTTGCGATATATGGCGGCGAGCCGGTCGGTGTATGCGCATTGATCAAAATGAATAACCATGATTTCGACTACGAATTAGCCAAAATGGCGGTATCGCCCAAGGCACAGGGTAAAAGCATCGGTTATTTACTCGGAAAAGCGGTGCTTGAAAAGGCCAAATTACTGGGCGCGCGGTCCGTTTTTCTCGAAAGCAATACCAAACTTAAACCTGCCATTAGTTTGTACCACAAATTAGGTTTCCAAAAAGTATCCGGATACGAATCGCCTTATGAACGGGCCGATATTCAAATGGCAGTGCATATTCAGTAATCAGTTTTATAATGAATTATTATCAGTCGCAAATAGTTGACCGTATCTTTGACTCGTGCGCTCACACCAAAACCAGTGCCTCGACCACTAGCTGGTTGAACCCAATGCTGGTTTTATTGTTTCGCAGAGATATTCATTTTAAATCACTTCATCACAAATTACTTTATTCAACATGGCCATTAAACGCAACGCATCAGCACATTGGGAAGGTTCCGGGAAGGAAGGAAAAGGCACGCTCACTACCCATAGTGGCGTCCTTTCAGGTACACCATACAGTTTTAATACCCGGTTTGAAGACGGTATCGGCACCAATCCGGAAGAATTACTTGGTGCAGCACATGCAGGTTGTTTTTCGATGAAATTAGCCTTCGTATTACAAGCAAAAGGCGTAACGGCCGACAGTATTGAGACTACAGCAACAGTGGTTCTTGATGGTGGCGTTATCACGGAGGTTAATCTCCAAACGGTGGTTACTGCAGCTGGCATTTCCGCAGAAGATTTTGCAGCAGCCGCCACAGAAGCTAAAGAAAACTGCCCGGTTTCGCAACTGTTTAAGGCTGCGATTACATTGGATGCAAAATTAGCGTAACATCTTACCAATGTGTTGTTTCCCGCAGATCGTTCTGACTTCTTGTTGTGTTTCCCGCAGCTTTGGAGGAGAGGATGGAGGTTCTGCGGGAAACGGTACTTCTTTTGTACTCCCTTAAATCCCTTCATTATTTCATAAGGGTGCCCAAAAAAATAACTATCCAGCCGCCATGTTCAGATTCCCCGACCTACGACCTTAGGATAACCGTTGCGCCCTAAGGAAGTTTTTGTCATACTATTTTTAAAGATATCTTCTACAGAAAACAGTCTGCACACCTCCTGTACACCAATCAAGATCACCTTTTTTTATGAGCGCTGTCATTGTTTCCGAATGGAACATCCAGCAATATTTGTAAAACAACAGGATTAAAATTAGCTTTTTTTGCCGTTGTTATTCTGCCCCAATAACGCTTTAAAATGAAAAAAATGAAAAAACGCACGCTAATATTTCTTTGTCTTGTGCCTTTTTTTTGGATGCAAAGTATTTGGTGTCAAAACTCTAAAATTCAATTTTCGGGTTACCTGAAAAATATGCAAATAGGTTCCTGGTCAGAAGATGCAGATCTTTTACTGAACGATGGTTTTTTGCATAATCGATTGAAATTAAAATGGTCTCCGGATTCATTACTGACTTTTGATGCAGAAGTTCGAAATCGTTTGTTCTATGGAGAAACGGTGAAGATTTTTCCAGGATATGCTGATTTGCTTGATCGTGACAATGGTTATTGGGATGGTTCCTTTATTCCTGTTAAAAATAACAACATGATTTTGAGCACCCAAATTGACCGCCTTTATTTCAATTTTCAGCGCAGGCGGTGGAATTTTCGCGCTGGTCGGCAACGTATCAATTGGGGGATTGCTACTACGTGGAATCCTAATGATCTTTTCAATGCCTACAATTTTCTTGATTTTGATTATGAGGAACGGCCTGGTGCAGATGCGGTGCGGATCGGTTTTAAAACGGACACCCTCAGCAGCTTGGAATTGGCATTTAGTCCGGGAAGAAAACGAAATGGTCATATTGGAGCTTTTCGGTACCAGACTAATTTGCGCGGGTACGATTTGCAAATGCTGGCAGGACGATACCACGATCAATGGACGCTTGGATTAGGCTGGGCTGGTAACCTTAGGCAAGCTGGATTCAAAGGCGAGTTTTCCATTTTTAAAGCCGGATCTGTTGACTCTTCTGCTACGGTTAGCATGACCGCACAAATTGACCACCTCTTTCCTGGCGAATGGTATGTGAGCGGAGGCTTTTTGTACGCCGGTGCAGCGCCAAACGGTGATTTCCGCCCTGAACAACTTGCCCGTTCTGCGCTGGAACCCAACCGTTTAATGCCGGTAAAATGGTCGGCATTGGCTACAGTGTCTAAACCCATTACTCCTATTTTCAACGGGACGCTAACGATGCTGTGGTCGCCCAACCGGAATTTGTTATTGCTGATGCCTGCACTTACCTATAATATCCGGGAAAACTGGGATCTGGATCTGACGGGACAGTTCTTTTTCTGGGAACTTCCGGAGCGTTCTTTTTCGGATCGGTATGATGCTGTGTTTTTGCGTTTACGCTGGAGTTTTTAAATAGAAATCCCTACGTTTTATTTTATGGAATTCAGAATAAAACAAACGCGCTCTATTCAATTAGCCAATGCCACGGTAAAGGGCGATCTTATTATTCCTGAGAATGCCAGATCAATTGTGATCTTTTCGCATGGGAGTGGTAGTAGTCGCCTCAGTCCGCGGAATCGGGAAGTAGCCGAATTTTTACATGGAGGGAATATGGGCACGCTGCTTTTTGATCTTCTGACCCCAACCGAGGATGCCATACCGGAAAACCGGTTCGATATTAAATTACTGACAGGTCGTTTGATAGCGGTAACGCAATGGCTGGAGAAACAGCCAGATGTAAAAGGTTGTTCTATCGGTTATTTCGGGGCCAGTACGGGTGCCGCTGCTGCTTTAGCGGCGGCAGCACAATTGCCGCAAATTGCAGCCGTTGTCAGCAGAGGCGGTCGCCCCGATCTTGCAGATGATGCTTTGCCATTGGTGAAAGCACCGACTTTGCTCATCGTCGGCAGCCTTGATTATCATGTTTTAATTTTAAACCAACAGTCCCTCGAACGATTAGGAGGAACCTGCAAACTGGAAATGGTATTGGGTGCCACGCATCTATTTGAAGAACCCGGAAAAATGCGGGAAGTGGAACAACTTGCAGCTGACTGGTTTCGCAAATATCTTTAATAGGGACACCTTGAAAATCTGCCAATAAAGCCTGACTGATCCAAACAATAACAACAACATTATGGAAAAGAAAACACAACCCACCAAACCGGATAAAACGCCAACCCCGCCGGTTAAAAAAGAAACAATTGGACCAATTATTGATCCGGAAGAACCACTTATTATTGTTCCGGAAGAGGTCCCGGATCTTATTCCGGATGATGAGCCTTTTGAAACGCCGCCGTATGAGACACCGCCGCTTGGGGAGGGACCTTAAGCAACGTGTTACCAATAACTATACAAAAATGTACATCGAAGTTTTTAAAACGGATATCCCAACCCCGGCAGAAGCCCTGGCTATCATTATTGGCATCCTTGAAAACCTGTCGGGGCATCACATTACTGTCGACCTCGACGACTGTGATAAAGTGCTGCGAATAGCCTCCAGGAACTGTGAATTGGCTATAAATACAGTACTGGATACCGCTGGGAAATTTTCAAAAAATGTAACATTGTTAGACTATTAATCCAATTGGAGTACATTTATTTTATCCTGCTACTGCTATTATCCTCTATACGCTGCGCACAGCAGCCTGGACACGCAAGGTATTAATTGGTCAATATCATGGCTTACGCAATACCTTCCACAACCCCGGCTTTTGCCACAAAATACCTTCATTGGCTGCCAGCCATATATCGTCGCTGAACTGCGTAATTGATTCGAACTGCCTGGCAATTAAAAATTTAGGTAATCGTTTTGTTTGCACTTCCCCTCTCAAAAAGTGAGTATCCTTAAACCCGGTAATAAAAAACACTGATGCCCGGGTATATGGTAATCCCCAAATACGTTTTTTTACATAATAGGCTGTCAAAGCCAGGGTTTTGCCGTCAGCACTAACCCCTGCCCCGCTCACTACCCGTTTGGGTAAAAAGAGGCTGTCGCGCAGTTGCGCCTGCCAATTGCCGGGCAATGCAGGCACAGCATAATGTTTGGTAAAATGGCGACCAGCAAATCGGCTTTTCGTAAATAAATGCAGCGTATCATTGTACCAAACGAACGCCTCGCAGTCAAAATTCCGTTCTGCATCGCCGGAAGGCGGAAAGGCGCGTTGATCTGGAAAAGAAAAGAAAACGGAATCAATTTGAAGAGAAACAGGGTTAAACCGAAAAAAACAAAGGTCTTTTCGGCGATTACCGTTATTGCCAATATCCCCGATCCACAGATTTCCATTCTGATCCATTTGCAGGTCTTCCCAGTCGCGATTGGAGACCGGCAACAAATGGCGTTCAGTTATTTTCTTGTGTTGCGGGTCAAAATGGAACAGAACAGGTTGATTTCCGCCATCATTCAGCGCCCAAATAGTATGGTCGGGCAGTGCAACGATGCCGGATATCTCCTTCAGTTCAGAAGGCAACTTCACCCGCCGTTGTTGTGCGTGTGCTGTAGACGAAAAAACCAGCGGCCACATAATAAGGAAGAGGTATAGATAGTTATGGCAGGTTTTTGGGGTAAATATCGGCAAACTATGTATGTCGTGCAGTTTCATTTTCTCAAAAATTGTTGATTTTTTCATTAAATTGTAAATATGGCTATAATTTTGCGTTGTTTTTTTCATAATCAACGTTTTTTAATATGCGTAGCATCTTGAACCTCACCTCTGCAACACATACCACTCCTTTTTTTATGCGCAAATTTGCAATCCCTATTATCCTAGGGTTGATCGTTATTGGATTTATAGTAGGTTATCAACCTTTAAAATCAATTTATTTTTCCAATGTCCCTGCTCATCTCAATGATGAATTTATTTGTATTCCTACCGGCTCGTCTTTCGAAGATGTGGTACTGCTCTTAAAACGCGGCAATTATATTAAAGATGAAAATGGTTTTCGCTGGTTGGCGAAACAAATGAAATTTGATAAGCCAGTCATGCGTGCCGGTCGTTTCAAAATCCAGCCAGGATGGAGCAACCGCGATCTCATACAACACCTCCGCACAGGGGAACAGGCCCCGGTAAAAGTAGTGCTCAACAGTGAGCGTCTTCCTGAAGATATCGCCGGCAAAGTGAGCCGTTTTATTGAGACGGATTCCTTTACTATTTTGAGTGCATTCCGGAATACCGCATTGCTGTCGGAACTCGGCTATACACCTGAAACAGTGATTGCCATGTGTATTCCCAATACCTATGAAATGTACTGGAACACTGATGGGCCGACTTTTTTACGGCGTTTAGCCAAAGAACAAGCGGCATTCTGGAATAAAAATGACAGGCTTACCAAAGCCAAAAACATGAACCTGACGCCCACACAGATTTATACCCTTGCTTCCATCGTGGAGCGGGAGACCAATGCCAATGCTGAAAAACCCACTGTGGCCGGCGTTTATCTCAATCGCCTGCGCATCGGTATGCGACTTCAGGCCGACCCAACAGCCGTTTTTGCCACCCGCGATTTCGCTACCCACAGGGTTACCCAATACCATACCTCTTTTAACTCCCCTTACAATACTTATATATATACTGGTTTACCGCCCGGACCAATCAGTATGGCATCTATTCCAAGTATTGATGCGGTACTGAATCCCGAAAAGCACAATTATATTTATTTCTGTGCAAAACCTGATGATTCGGGCACCCATGCCTTTGCTTCAACACTTCCCGGGCACAATGTGAATGTGGAGAAATTCAGGGCTTGGATGAAGGTGAGGGGATATTAGTTTGTTGTTAATCAATTATCCGTTTAAAAGTTATCAGTCGTAGTGTGGACCATAAGCAGGTTGTCCCGAAGTAAAAACCGACCTGCTTATGGTCCACGCTACCACTGATAATTGATGCACTGATACCGACCTTAAAATATCAAATTATCAATCAACCGCACATTCCCGGCCCACGCAGCCACACAGGCCACCACCAGGTCTTTATGGTCTGAAAGACTGACGGGGCGGAGCGTGATACCATCCACAATTTCAAAATATTCAGGACGGAGACCCGCATCTGCTAATTGCCGGACAGCCCAAGCCTGAATTTGGGGGGCATTTTCGGTTTGAAAACGGGTGCGGGCTTCGCGCAATGTTTGGTAAATAACCAGTGCGACTGCCCTCATTTCCGGGGTAAGGCGGGTATTGCGGCTCGACATGGCCAGGCCGTCGGTTTCTCTGATGGTCGGACACATCACCAGTTCAATTGGAGAACCCAATAAATGCAGCATTTCCCGGACAATACTTAACTGTTGGAAGTCTTTTTGCCCCATAAACAGCTGATGCGGCTGAACAATATCTAATAACCGTTTGACCACCGTCGCCATTCCATCAAAATGCCCGGGTCGAAAATGTCCTTCCATGACATGATCCAGTTGTCCGAAATCGAGGTATAATGTAAGATCCCTGCCCGGCGGATACACTTCTGATACTTCAGGAATAAACAGCACATCGCAGCCTGCGTCGGTCAGCAACGCAATATCTTTTTCTGGTGTACGGGGATATTTTTCCAGGTCTTTCGGGTCGTTAAACTGGGTAGGATTCACAAAAATACTAACCACGGCATGGGTACAAATTTGATGTGCCTGTTCAACTAAAGTGAGGTGGCCTTGATGGAGTGCACCCATCGTCGGCACAAAACCAACGGTTTTACCTGTGAGGCGCTCAGTGGCCAGCCAATATTGCAGATCGTAAATTTTTTTGAAAATAATCACTTATAACTCACAGTTAATCAATTACTTCGACTTTTTCCACCAATACCTTATCAATTTTACTTTTGTCCATATCCACAATTTCGAACCGGTATCCCTCTGTGATAAAATAGTCACCAGCTTTAGGTATTTCACTGAGTTTATACAGAATAAAACCTGCAAGGGTAGCGAAATCGGCATCTTCAGCATCAAATTCTTTGAGATTGATACGGTCGCGCATTTCGTCGATAGGGGTGGCACCCTCTACTAACAGGCCGCCATTTTCGCGCTCTACAATATGCGGATCTTCCGTATCGTCGAAATCGGGCAGGGCACCAAAGATGTTTTCGGTAAGGTCGTGCAGGGTAATAATGCCTTGTGTGGAGCCATATTCATCGACCACTACTGCAAAATAATTGCGGTCGGTACGGAACCGCTCGAGAATTTTGAGGCCGCTCATAGACTCCGGCACAAACAAGGGCTGGGTTACAATACTGCGGAGGTCAAATTGGGGATTATTGCGGTGGTCGATATAGTCGCGCAATTTAATCACCCCAAGAATGTTTTCGATTTCATCGTCGCAAAGCAAGAACTTAGTAAAACCGCTTTCATAGATAATGCGGTCATTTTCTTCCCGGGGGGCATTGATATCGAGCCATTCCACCTCGTTGCGATGGGTCATAATGGTATAAGCGTAACGGTCGGCAAACCGGAGTATATTCTGAATAAACTCGCTTTCCTTTTCCTCCAGTACGCCTTGTTGGTTGGCCATTTGGACCATGTGCTTGATTTCTTCCTCTGAAATACTTTGCTGATCATTGGGTTTGATAAACAACATCCGCATAAACATTTTGGTGCTCCAACTCAGGAATGCCGAAATGGGTCCGGTGATCTTGGTAATGAACAGCATGATCGGCGAAGTGGCCAATGCCAGGGCTTCCGCATACTGGATACCGATGTATTTTGGAGCCAATTCGCCTACCACTAAGGATAAATAGGTAATAATCGAAACGACTATTGAAATAGAAACCTGCTCGGCATAAGGAGCGATTGCAGGAATATGCGCCAAAACCGGCGTTAAATAATGACCAATCGCGACACCACCATACGCGCCTTCAATAATGCTGATCAGGGTAATACCAATCTGCATCGCAGAAAGATAATTATCCATATCATCAATTAAAGCAATAGCAATGGCAGCGTTGGAATTCCCCTTTAGTTTTTCTGCTTCTAATTTTGCACGCTTAGCTGTAATAAGCGCCATTTCGCCCAGCACCAGAAATCCGTGCAGGACAATCAATATAAGTATTATTATAATTTCCATAAAAATCGGTACAAATGTAGCGCTTTTTATGATATTTTCACCATACTTCTTGCTTGGAAGGTATTAGTTGTCAGGTGTACCGCTAACCCGCTTGTCCATCACCCAAAACCAAAGCGGCGGCACTAAGGACAATAACATACTTGCCGGATATCCCAATGGCAACTGAGGGCTTTCGTCAAGGTGCCGGAGTATCTGGTATTTTCTGGTTGATTTGTAATGGTGATCGCTGTGCCGGGTAAGTTCATACAGGAAAATCCGCCCCAACTCATGGTTACTGTTCCAGGAATGTTCGGGCAACACTGGTTCGTATCGGCCCGATGCCTGTTTTCGGCGCTGCAATCCGTAATGCTCTATATAATTGACAGTTTCGAGTAGCAGGATACCAATAATGGCAGCCCCCAACGCAAACCAAAATGCAGAAGCACCTATTAAAAAGTAAAACCCAGCTAACCAACCGGCCTGAATTACCTGAAAGATCAGCATTTCATTGTGGAACGACCAAAATGACAACCCTTGGTGCTGCAGACGCGCGCTTTCCAGTTTCCAGGCATTCCACCAGCCCAAAAAGACCGATTGTCCCCAGAAAAAGTAAATCAGCTGACCCCGTCGGGCAGTTGCAGGGTCGTCGGGAGTAGCTACATGCTTGTGGTGACCGCGGTTGTGTTCGATAATAAAATGCTGATAAAGCGCAGGCAGCAGCAATATTTTGGCCAGTAATTGCTCTGTTTTGTCCGATCGGTGGCCAAGTTCATGTGCAACATTGATGCCGTTGGCACCAACTACTATGCCCACGCTGAGGACCAATCCGACCCATTCCCAACCAGCCATTGTGGTTGTTTGAGCGGTATATGCCCCCCAAATAACTGCTCCGTATACCAATGGGATATTCAGGTACAATAACCAATTGAAAAAACGCCGGTCACTTCTCGGCATTTCTGCTGCTGCAGGAACATTGGCAGTCGAGAATGGCAACACCTGTTCCACTACCGGTAAAATACCAAAAATGAGTATAACAGTGGCCCACGAAGCTACTCCACCGAGCACTATGGCCACAAAAGCAGTGGCCGGCACGATGTAAGCAGATAAATATTTTAAGTCTTTCAGCATAAGGATTCAACATTAGACACTATTGATTGTTTAGCAGCCGTACTTTCGCAGCTAAAAGCAGTACATATAAAATGCAATTTTACAACATTTTAGTAAAAAACAAGCAACAAGAAACGGCTGATACCGTAACTTTAGAATTAGACATTCCTGAAACCCTGCAAGATAGCTTCGCTTATAAGCAGGGCCAATACATCACTATCCGTATGATGGAGGGTGAACAGGAAATTCGCCGTTCTTATTCCATGAGTAGCAGCCCACTTGAAAAACGGTTGGCAGTCACCGTGAAAAAAGTACCCGGCGGAATAATGTCCACTTTTCTACACGACAAGGTAAAAGTGGGCCATGCCTTGGAAATTGCCCCGCCAGAAGGGCGTTTTAATAACAAACTGAACCCCGACAAACGCCACACCTATTATGTTTTCGGCGCTGGCAGTGGCATTACCCCTTTGATGTCGATCATCAAAACCACATTGGAGTCGGAGCCCATGAGCACTATTTTTATGCTTTATGGCAGCCGCAATGAGGAACAGATCATTTTCCGCGACGAACTGGAAACATTGAGCCAGGAACGGTATTCCGGACAATTATTTGTCGAACATATCCTGAGCCAACCCAAAAAAGAAGCTGGCAGCGGCGGACTTTTCGGGATGTTTAAAAAAAGCAGTGCCAACTGGAATGGGAAAACCGGTCGGATTGATGCCCACCAGATTGGCCGCTTTCTGGAAGAAAATATGCCGCATGGTCCTGAATCAGACTGCATTTATTACGTCTGTGGTCCTGGTAATATGGCTGATATTGTGGAAAGTACCCTTCTGGAACGCCAAATTCCACACGGTCAGATTCATACCGAACGATTCCTCAATGCACACCATATTCCAGGCTCGGGCCCAGTTCCGCCTCCTGCTGACGGTGCTGCCCGACTGATCGTGCACCTCAAAGGGGAACGTATCGAAACAGTGGTACCCAAAGGGCAAACCATTCTCGACGTACTCGTGCGCGAAAAATATGACGTGCCTTATTCCTGCACTGCTGGTGCCTGCTCTACTTGTATGGCCAAGGTGATGAATGGCAAGGTGGTCATGGATGCCTGTTATGCCCTCGACGACGACGAAGTAAAAGCAGGATATTGCCTCACGTGCCAGGCCAAGCCTGATACGGACAGCGTGGAGATTATTTATGAATAAAAGGGGCTTTTGGTAAATGCTTACGGAATGTATTCCGACCCGATTGCTGATGAAATAATGGCGAAACTGAAGTAAGATCAGTTGGATAAATATGTATACATTTGTCCGCATTTTTACCACCACACATTCATGACAGACTTAGATATCGCCAAAACGATCCAGCTCAAGCCCATCCAACAAATTGCTGATCAGCTTTCTATCGATCACGATGATTTATCAC